>DASYMT010000209.1:0-4464 GCA_036008925.1 Acidimicrobiales bacterium
GCTGGCCTTCGACGTTCGGGACACAGGCCCGCCCGGCGGCGAGGCGGTCGTGCTGCTGCACGGCTTCCCCCAGTCGGCCGCGTCGTGGTCCCAGGTTGCGCCCGACCTGGCCGAGGCGGGCTTTCGCGTGCTGGCCCCGGACCAGCGGGGCTACTCGCCGGGGGCCCGGCCCACGGGGCGGGAGGCATACCGGATCGACAAGCTGGTGGGCGACGTGCTCGCCTTGGCCGACGCCGCGGGCGCCGAGCGCATCCACCTGGTGGGCCACGACTGGGGCGGGGCGGTGGCGTGGGCCGTGGCCGCGGCCCACCCGGACCGCCTGCATTCGCTCACCGTCCTGTCCACCCCGCACCCCAAGGCGTTCCGGCAGGCGCTGACCAGCAGCGGCCAGGCCCTGCGCTCGTACTACATGGCCTTCTTCCAGCTTCCCGAGGTGCCCGAGCGGCTGCTGCTGGCCCGCCGGGGCTGGCTGCTCAAGCGTCAGTTGCAGCAGATGGGGCTCGACGCGGGCCTGGCCGCCGAGCACGTGGGCCGGATGCTGGAGCCCGGCGCGCTGACCGCCGCCCTCAACTGGTACCGGGCCGTGCGGGTCCGGTCCATCGACGACGTGCACGTGCCCACCCTCTACATCTGGAGCACCAAGGACGCGGCCCTGGGCAGGCGGGCGGCCGAGCTGACCGGCGAGCACGTCAAGGCGCCCTACCGGTTCGAGGTGCTCGACGGGGTCAGCCACTGGATCCCCGAGCAGCGGCCCCACGACGTGGCCAAGCTCCTGCTCGACCACATCCGCCGGACGGCCTGACCGGCCCGGCCCCGCCCTCCTGGCCGGATTCTGGCCCTCCTCGGGCCGTTCTTGTGCAAAGCGGGTGAGGGGTTGCGCGCACGGGTTGGCCGCGTGGGTGGGCCGGTTAGAAGTCGCCGCCGCCGAAGTCGCCGCCACCGCCGAAGCCCCCGCCTCCGAAGTCGCCTCCACCGCCGAAGTCGCCGCCGCCGAAGTCCCCGCCGCCCGCGCCGAAGCCGTCGTCGCCTTGGCCCTGGTCGCCCCCGCCTGAACCGGACCAGCCGCCGAAGCCGCCGCCCAGCATCTGGCCGAGGAACAGCCCGGTGAGCAGGCCGCCGGACCCGCCGTACCACCCCCCGCCGCCGTACCAGCCGCCGCCCATCCCCGCGTAGGCGGGCGCGCCCTGCTCGACCACCACCGGCGGCTCGGCATGGGCGCCGGGCGCGGCCAGCTCGGGCGGCGGGGGCGGGGGCTCGCGCCCCTCCACCACGGCCCGGGCCCGGGCCGCGCCATAGTGGCCCTCGGCCACCACGCGCCGGAACCGGCTCAGGTCCTCTTTGGTCCGCACATAGGGCAGGGCCGAGCTCGCGAACTCGAAGCGGCTCACCGCGGCCTGGTACTCGTCGGCCGCCTCGGGGTGCAGCCGGACGTCGGCGTCGAGGTCGACCACCTCGCCGCCCAGATAGGTGAGGTCGGCCTTGGCCAGGTTGAGCTCGGCCTGGAAGGCCCGCATCCGGGCCCGGCGTCGGGACCACAGCCACAGGCCGACCGCCGCCAGCCCGGCCACCAGGACCAGGCCCAGCCAGTTGACGCCTGGGTCCTTGGCCCCCGGGCCAGAGCCGGTCCCGGTGCCGGCCGAGTCGCCCGATAGCTGCTCCACTTGGTCCACGAAGGCGATGAGCACGGCCGCCGGCCCCTGCGACCGCTTCTCCTGGAACACCTTGCTGGCCACGGAGCCCGCCTGCCCGCCCCGCAGGTCGGTGCTGCCCGCTCGGAAGCTGTTGCCCGCCAGCACCGCGTAGGTCCCCGCGAAGCCGAGCCGCTCGTGGAGGATGCCAGGCAGCGCGTCGGGGTCGCCTGCCGACGCCGGGAGCACGGCCACGAACACGGCGCGCGGGCCGCTGCGGGCGCGGTCGCGCATGCGCTCGGCGTCCTGCGCCGACACCCGCGAGGCCAGCTCGGCCTGCGGGTGCACGAAGACGGGGTCGCCTTGGCGGAAGGAGGCGACGGCCTGCTCGACCGGGTCGGCGGTGTCGGACGTCTGGGCGGTGTCGGACGTCTGGGCCCCCGCCGGGGCGGCCGAGGCCGCCACACCGACGAGAAGGGCAAGAAGGCCGGTGAGAAGGGGAGAGAGAAGGGCGGTGAGGAGGCGGCGCATAGCTAGGTGATACCCACGGGACAGGAGACGCCCGTCCCCCCCAGGCCGCAGTACCCCATGGGGTTCTTAGCCAGGTACTGCTGGTGGGAGTCCTCGGCGTAATAGAAGGGCCCGGCCTCGGCCAGCTCGGTGGTGATGGCGCCGTAGCCCGCGTCGGTCAGGCGCTGCTGGTAGGCGTGGCGCGAGGCCTCGGCCGCGGCCCGCTGCTCGTCGGTGTACGTGTAGACGGCCGAGCGGTACTGGGTGCCCACGTCGTTGCCCTGGCGCATGCCCTGCGTGGGGTCGTGGCTCTCCCAGAACACCCGCAGCAGGTCGTCGTACGTCACCACGGCAGGGTTGAACACCACGAGCACGGCCTCGGCGTGGCCGGTGCGCCCGGTGCAGACAAGCTCGTAGCTGGGCTCCGGCGTGTCGCCCCCGGCATAGCCCACCGCCGTCGTGTAGACGCCCTTCGTCTCCCAGAACTTGCGCTCCGCGCCCCAGAAGCAGCCGAGGGCGAACACCGCCTTCTGAAGCCCGTCGGGGAAGGGCGGCTCCATGGGCGTGTCCAGGACCAGGTGCGCAGGCATGGCCCTAACGGTATGCCTCCACCGCCTCTATGCGGCCGTCCCGCATGCGCACCACCCGGTCGGCCCGCTCCAGGCCCGCGGGGTCGTGGGTGGCGACCACGACGGTCGTGCCACCGAGGGCGGCCGAGCGCAGATGGGCGAAGACCTCGTCGACCAGCACGTGGTCCTGATGGGACGTGGGCTCGTCGGCCAGGAAGAGGCGGGGGCGCAGCACGAGGCCGCGGGCCACGGCCGTGCGCTGCTGCTCGCCCATGGACACCTCGTCGACGGGCCGGTCCCCGAGATGGGCCAGGCGCAGGCCGTCGAGCAGGGCGTCGATGCGCGCCTCGTCCACCTGCCCGGCCAGCCGCAGGGGCAGCTCGATGTTCTCCCGGATGCTCAGCTCGTCGAGCAGGCCGAGGCTCTGGGGCATGACGGCCAGGCCCGACCAGTCGCCGGACAGCACGTCGTCGGCCCACCAGACGTCGCCGTCGTCGGGCTGCTCCCACCCCGACAGCACGTGGAGCAGCGACGACTTGCCCGAGCCCGACGGGCCGAGCAACGCCACCACCTCGCCCTCCTCGAACGACAGGCTCACGCCGTCGAGGGCGTGCACGACCTCGCTCCCCCGCTGGTGCAGCCTGCGCACCCGGTCCACCGCGGCGGTGGCCGTCAAAGCACGACCTCGCCGTCGATGATGCGGATGACATGGTCGGCCGCCTCGACCACGAGGGGGTCATGGGTGGCCACGGCCAGCGCGCTGCCCCGGCCCGCGATGGTGCGCAGGGCGTCGATGAGGCGGGCGGCCGAGGCCTGGTCCAGCTCGGCCGTGGGCTCGTCGGCCAGGACCAGGCCGGGGTCGCCCACCACCGCGGCGGCCAAGGCCAGGCGCTGCTGCTCGCCGCCCGACAGCTCGAGCGGGCGGTGGTGCAGGCGGTGGTCGAGGCCCAGGCTGGGCAGGAGCCCGTCGTCCATGGGCGCGCCCCGCAGGTCGGCCGCCAACTGCACGTGCTCAGCCGCGGTGAGATAGGGCAGCAGGTTGTCGGCGGGCCGGGGGAGCATGAAGCCGATGTGGCGGCGGCGCAGGGTCCGCCGGGCCCGCCGGGACAGGGCGTTGAGGTCGTGGCCCGCCACCTGCACGTCGCCCTCGGTGGGCCGGTCGAGCGCGGCCATGATCCGCAACAGCGTGGACTTGCCCGAGCCCGACGGGCCGACGACGGCGGTGACCTGGCCGGGGGCGACGGCCGCGTCGACCTCGTGCAGCGCCAGCACCGGGCCAGACGCGGAGCGGTAGACGCGGGTCACGCCCTGGCAGCGGGCGCCTGCAGCGCGCTCAGGCATCGCGCACCACCTCGGCCGCCGGGCGGCGGGACGAGGCCCGCTCGCTGGCGACGGCGAGGGCGCCCGCCGCCAGCAGGGTCACGAGGGTCGACCAGGCCAGGGCGGCCACGTCCCAACGGAAGAGGAGGGGCGGCGGCGTGCCCGGCGACGGGTCGAGATGGGGGAAGGTGACCCGGGCCGCCCACGACGACAGGGCCGCGCCCGCGGTGAGGCCCAGCAGCAGGAGGCCGCCGAGTTCGAGGGCGAGGGCGGCGCGGGCCGTGGCCCGGGTGAGGCCCATGCCCCGGGCCATGACCCCGGCCAGACGGCGGGCCCGCTCGCGCGAGGCCAGGTAGAACACGGCCCCGCAGAGGGTCACCGCCCCGCCCAGCAGGCCGAGGGCCTGGAAGTACCCGAGGGACGTGGCCAGGGGGAGC
>DASYMT010000210.1:0-5459 GCA_036008925.1 Acidimicrobiales bacterium
CAACGGCAACGGCCGGGTGGCGGGCCCGGCCCCCCGGGTGAGCCGCCAACTCGGCGCTCCGCCCGCGTCCGCCGAGCCCCCGGCCGCCGAGGCCGAGGAGCCGTCCGCGTCCGCCCCGTCCGCCGAGGCGCCTGCGGGCGACGCGCAGGCCGGGTCGACCCAGGGCCAGCAGCCCCGCAACCGCGAAGGCGGCGGCGGGCGAGACCGCGAGGGCGGCGGCCGGGACCGGCAGCAGAACCAGCCCCGGCAGCAGCAGGGCCAGCAGGGGCAGCAGAACCAGCAGAACCAGCAGTACGACGGCGGCCAGGGCGAGCCCGGCAACCGGCGCAACCGGCGGCGGCGGGGCCGCGACCGCGAGCGGGGCCCGGGCGGGGGCGGCGGCGGCGGCGGGGGCGTGGACCGCGACCTCCAGGGCAGCGGCCAGGAGCAGGCGTACCAGGGCGAGCCCGTCCCGGTGGCGGGCCTGCTCGACCTGCGGGACGAGGGCTTCGGCTTCTTGCGCACCTCGGGCTACCTGTCCAGCCAGAAGGACGTGTACGTCTCCATCAGCCAGGTGCGCCGTTTCGCCCTGCGCAAGGGCGACCACGTCGAGGGCGCCAGCCGGCCCGCGGGCACCAACGAGAAGTACCCGGCCCTGCTGCGCATCGACACCGTGTCGGGCATGACCCCGGACGAGGCCCGGCTGCGGCCCCGCTTCGAGGACCTCACCCCGCTGTTCCCCGACTCCAAGCTGCAACTGGAGATGCCGGGCGACTCGGCCAACATGACGGCCCGCATCGTCGACCTCATCTCGCCCATCGGGAAAGGCCAGCGCGGCCTCATCGTGTCGCCTCCCAAGGCGGGCAAGACCACGGTGATGAAGCAGATCGCCCACTCCATCGAGGCCAACAACCCCGACGTGCACCTCATGGTGCTGCTGGTGGACGAGCGCCCCGAGGAGGTCACCGACATGCGCCGGTCGGTGAACGGCGAGGTCGTCGCCTCGACCTTCGACCGGCCGTCCGACGAGCACACCCAGGTGGCCGAGCTGACCATCGAGCGGGCCAAGCGCCTGGTCGAGGTGGGCAAGGACGTCGTCATCATCCTGGACGGCATCACCCGCCTGGCCCGGGCCTACAACCTGGCCGCCCCGGCCACCGGGCGCATCATGTCCGGCGGCATCGACACCGGCGCCCTGTACCCGCCCAAGAAGTTCTTCGGTGCGGCCCGGAATATCGAGGAGGGCGGGTCGTTGACGATCCTCGCCACCGCCCTGGTCGAGACGGGATCGCGCATGGACGAGGTGATCTTCGAGGAGTTCAAGGGCACCGGCAACATGGAGCTGCGGCTCGACCGGCGTCTGTCCGAAAAGCGGATCTACCCGGCCATCGACGTCAACGCCTCGTCCACCCGGCACGAGGAGCTGCTCTTCGAGCGCATCCAGCTCCAGCAGGTCTGGAAGCTGCGCCGGGTGCTGAACGCCTTGGCCGCCGACGGGAGCGCGGCACCGGGGTTGGAGCTGCTGATCGACAAGATCAAGACCACCAAGAGCAACGACGAGTTCCTGGCTGAGATCGCCAAGGGCGCCACCCCGCCTGTATAAGTCGTGTAGAGGATTGAGAAGAGAGGCACCGATGAAGACCGAGATCCATCCCAACTACGTGGAGTCCACCGTGCACTGCTCGTGTGGCAACACGTTCACCACCCGTTCGACCACGCCGGAGCTGCGGGTCGAGCTGTGCAACGAGTGCCACCCCTTCTACACGGGCAAGCAGAAGCTGGTGGACACCGGCGGCCGGGTCGAGCGCTTCGAGCGCCGGTACGGCGCCCGGATGGGCAAGAAGTAGCCGACCTTCGGCTGTACCAGGCCAAGCTCCGCGCCCTGGTGCGCGACGGCTTCGGCCTTTCCGACGATGGCGCCCTCGGGGGATTCCCCGGGGGCGCCACCTTCACGTCCGGCGACGGGTCGATGGGCTTCGTGCTGGCCGAGGACGAGGCCGAGCGGGCCTTGGGCGGGGCCCTGGCGTGGTCCCGGTCCGCGGGGGTGCGGGAGTTGCACGTGCTGGCCCCGGCCGACGCCGCGGGCGCCCTGGCCCGGCGGGCTCTGGCCTTTGCCGACCCACCCGCTGTGCACCGCGTTGTCGGCCGGGAGGTGGCGCGGGCCGAGCCGTCGACCCTGCCCGTCTTCGCCTCGACGCCGCCGCCCGGCGACGAGGCCTTCGTCGAGCAGTTCCGGGCGGCCGGGGCCGACCCGGTGGTCGAGCAGGGGATGCTCGTGGCCGAGGTGCTGGGGCTCGAGGTGGCTCGGGTGGTGGACGGCCAGTTGGAGGTGGGCGTGGGCAAGCACGACCGCGAGGCCCAGAAGCTGATGAACCCCGACCGCCGCCCGTTCGACGCGCTGGTGGCGGCGGTAGAGGCGGTGCGGGCCGTGCGCCGGGCGGGCGGGCCCCCTCACCCCATGAAGGACCTGGCCGCGTCCCGCTGGCTGCGGGCCGTGGTGTGCGCCGACCCGTCGCTGGCCCGCGTGTCACCGGGCGCGGCGGGCGGGGCGGGTGCGGCGGGCGGGCTGTGGCCTGTGCCCTCGACCGTGCCCCGGGCCGACCTGCGGCTCCCGGCGCCCGCGCCTGCGGCGGGCGACGGCGTGGTCGTGGTGTGCTCCACCGGCATCGATGTGGACCTGGTCCCCGCCGCGGCCGACGAGCGCCTGGCCCATGGGGACGGTGCCGACACCCGGCTCGTGCTCGTGGTGCCCGAGCCCGACGCCTACCCGGTGACCCGGGCCCTGGCCGCGGCCCTGGCCCGTCCGGCCGAGGTCGTCACCGTCCCCGCCGACTGGCGCACCCTCTCCCCCTGACCCCCCCACGTCTGGAGGACATAGCGCGCCATATCCACGCGCTATGTCCTCCAGACGTGGGGGGAAGCGGGGAGGCGGCGTCCGGGTAGACCCGCGGGAGGGGCGTGTCGTACCCTTTGGGCCGGTATCCGGGGTCTGGGGAGGCTTGGCCGATGTTGGGGAAGCGGATCGGCGTTGTCGCCGTCGTTGTGTCGATGCTGGCGCTGGCCGCGGGCGCGCCCGGGGCCAAGGCGGCCCGGATGCCGAAGGCGGTCTACGCCGCACCCTGGTTCGGCGTGCATGCCACGGCCCAGCCCGCCCGGGTCCACCCGCTGCCCGGCGGGTCGAGCCAGACCTACTGGAGCTGGGGCGTGGACGCTATGCACGCGCCCGACCTGTGGGACCGGGGCATCACGGGCAAGGGCGTGAAGGTGGCCGTGGTCGACTCCGGCATCGACCTGGACCACCCCTACTTCGCAGGCCACATCGGCTGGACCAAGAGCTACTGCCCGTACTCGCCCACCGTCGAGGACGACAACGGCCACGGCACCCATGTGGCCGGGATCGTGAAGCAGATGGCCCCCGACGTGACCCTCTACGTCCTCAAGATCCTGGCCGCCGACGGCACCAACTCGCCCTGCGGCACGCCCGACGCGGTGATGGTCATGAACGCGGCGGCGGCCGGCCCTGACGGGGCGCTGGGCACGGCCGACGACGCCGACATCGTGACGGCCAGCGTGGGGAGCCTGAACGGCGTGGGCACCCCGCTGGGCTACATCTACAAGGACCCCTTCACCGACGCCTACGCGGCGGGCACCACCTTCGTGGCCTCGGCGGGCAACAACGGCCCGGTGACCGACGGCGTGGACCGCCCCGCCAGCTTCCCGAGCGTCGTGTCGGTGGCCGCTCTCGGCAGCATCCCCGGCGACCACACCTGGATGGGCGAGTACTCCTCCAACGGCATCAACGACCTGGACGACACCAGCAAGGGCGTGGGCGAGGTCGAGGTGGCCGCCCCTGGCACCGACGTGGTGAGCACCTACCCCGGCACCGGCGCCGACAACGCCATCGCCATGGCCTCGGGCACCAGCCAGGCCGCGCCCCACGTCGCGGGCCTGCTGGCCCTGTACGAACAGGCCCGGCCCGGCCTGCCCACCGACGAGGTGCGGGCCCTCTTGCGCTGCACGGCCGAGGACCTGGCCTTCAACGGCGGGTTCACCCGGGCGGGCTTCGACGAGTCGAGCGGCTACGGCGCCCCCGACGCCCGCAACGCGACGGCCGGCGTGTGCGCGGTGCCCCTCGGCTTCGGCGACGTGGTCACCCCGGCCACCGACGCCCGCCGGGACTACGACGGCGACGGCTTCGGCGACGCGGCCGACCCCTTCAACGCCCTGTCCGACGCCAGGGTCCACGCCGCGGCGTCGGACTTCGTCGAGTTCAACGCGCCGGGCTCGCCCGAGCTGGCCAGCAACTTCGCCGACGACATCGTGATCGCGGCCCCCGACGGCCGGTCGATGCACGTCGTCCCGTCCCCCCTGCTGCCTGCAGCCCACTACCTGAAGGTCTATCTGGACGGCAGGCTGGAGGGTGAGACCGCGGGCATGACCGTGGAGGGCGGTCCGCTGGTGGGCGCGCCCGCTGACGGGACCTGGCTCATCCGGCGGGGCGAGTTCTCGGTGGCCACGGTGGCCCGCATCCAGGGCAAGACCCTGCAGGTCGAGGGATGCTGCTCAGGGCCCGGGGCCAACGAGGTGCTGTTCAACTGGCACGAGGCCGGATCGTTCACCTACTACACGCAGACCTATTCGGGCGGGGTGGAGGAGAGCCCCCGCTACGCCCGGATGTACACGCCCGGCACTCAGTAGCCTGGTCCGCCGTGCTTGAACGGCTGGCCGATCTGGAGCGGGAGTACGACGAGGTCGTACGCCAGCTCGGCGACCCCGCGGTGCTGTCCGACCAGCGCCGGCTGCGAGACGTCTCGCGCCGCCACAAGCAACTCGAGCCCGTCGTGCGCGCCTACCGCCAGTACCGCAGCGCCATGGAGGACCTGGAGGTGGGCAAGGAGCTCGGCATGAACGACGAGATCCACCTGGCGGAGTCGCGCATCGCCGAGTTGGAGGAGGAGCTCAAGGTGCTGCTCCTGCCCAAGGACCCCAACGACGACAAGAACGTGATCGTCGAGGTCCGGGGGGCGGAGGGGGGCGAAGAGGCCAACCTGTTCGCCAAGGACCTCTACGAGATGTACCAGCGATATGCCGAGCGCCAGGGCTGGAAGCTCGAAGTGCTGGGGGCCGACCCGTCGGACATGGGCGGTTTCAACGAGATCACCTTCATCCTCAAGGGCGACGGGGTGTGGACCCGCATGAAGCACGAGGGCGGGCCCCACCGGGTCCAGCGGGTGCCGGTGACCGAGTCGCAGGGCCGCATCCACACGTCGTCGGCCACCGTCACCGTGCTGCCCGAGGCCGAGGAGGTGGACGTGCACGTCGACCCCAACGACTTGAAGGTCGACGTCTACCGCTCCACCGGGCCCGGCGGCCAGAGCGTCAACACCACCGACTCGGCGGTCCGGATCACCCACCTTCCTTCGGGTGAGGTCGTGATCTGCCAGGATGAGCGTTCGCAGCTCAAGAATAAGGCGAAGGCC
>DASYMT010000211.1:0-3142 GCA_036008925.1 Acidimicrobiales bacterium
ACGTAGTTGATGATCGCCGCGTCGAGCTTGTCGCCGCCGGTGCGGATCGAGATGCTCGTGACGATGCCGCCGAGCGAGATGACCGCGACCTCGGTGGTGCCGCCGCCGATGTCGACGACCATGTTGCCGGTGGGCTCGTGCACGGGGAGGCCGGCACCGATGGCCGCGGCCATGGGCTCTTCGATGATGTGGACGTTCTTGCGGGCGCCCGCGTACTCGGCCGCCTCCTGCACCGCCCGCTTCTCCACGCCGGTGATGCCCGACGGCACGCAGATGACCATGCGGGGCTTGGCGAAGCGCCGCTGGTGCACCTTGTGGATGAAGTAGCGGAGCATCTTCTCGCAGATCTCGAAGTCGGCGATGACGCCGTCCTTCAAGGGCCGGATGGCCTGGATGTGGCTCGGCGTCCGGCCGATCATGCGCTTGGCCTCGGCCCCCACCGCGAGGGGGCGGCCGTCCTTCACGTTGACGGCCACGACCGACGGCTCGTTGAGCACGATGCCGCGCCCGCGCACGTAGACGAGGGTGTTGGCAGTGCCAAGGTCGACGGCCATGTCCCGGCCGAGGACGGAGGAGAAGAAGTTGTCAGACACGCAGCAGGGCCTCCCTGGGGGTTTGGAGGTCAGCCCGTAAGGCTAGGGGGTCGGCTTGTGATTTGTCACTCTCGCCCCGACGGGGCCCGGTCCAGCAGCGCGGCCACGGAGATGCCGGCCAGCACCGCCCACAGGGGGAACTGCATGAGGAAGTAGCGCTGGTTGCCGTACACCAGGTCGTGGCCCCCGCCTGCCGGGAAGGCCAGGTACAGCACGGTGAAGGCGATCGACATGGCCGCGGCCACCAGCAGCGGGCCCCGCAGGGGGTGGCGGCGGCGGAGCAGGAGCACGGCCCCGGCCGGGGCGAGTACGGCCCAGGGGAAGCGGGCCAGCAACGGGTCGGTGCCGGTGCGCTTGCCGTCGTCGTTGCCGGTCACGAACACCTCCAGCCCGTGCCGGGGGACGTCGGCCAGCCGGTAGCCGGACAGGCTCTGCTCGCTGTGGGCCCGGCCCCGCGAGGCATACGGGGTGGTGAGCGGACTGCCCAGGACGGCGGCGTGGGTCCACAGCACGGCCCCCACGAGGACCAGGGTCGCGGCCCCGGCCGCCACCGCTGCGGGCCGGGCCCGCCTCCCCCATCGCAGCAGCCCGGCCCCGCCGACCGCCAGCGGGAAGAGGGCGTCCACATACCGCGCCGCGAAGCACACGCCGACGGCCAGGCCCAGGACCAGGCCCTGCCGCCACGACGGGGGTCGAGGCGCGGTGGCAACCAGCAGCCCGGCCAGGCCCGCCAGCACGCTGACCGTCGTGTTCCACGGCATGGCCATGGCCGACAGGGCGGGGGTGGCCACGGCCAAGGCCAGCGCGGCCAGCACGCCGAGGCGCAGCGAGTGCAGCCGCTCGCCCAGCACGGCGGTCATGGTCAGCATGGCGCCGAAGGCCAGGACGTCGAACGGGGTGAACGGGTCGCCGACGAAGCCGAGTTTGAGCGCCGGTACGGCCGCGGCCGGGTAGCCCAGCCCGTAGAGGTACTCGGCCCGTCGAGGCAGGTCGCCCCGAGCCAGGTCCTCGGCCTCGACCAGGTACTTGTGCTGGTCGACGCCGCCGTACCAGCCGTGGGGCGAGGTGACGCCGGGCCGCAGCGTCGAGAGGAACACCGCGTGCGAGCACAGGATGACGCCCACCGCGAAGAGGCCTGCCAGCAACAGCAGCCTGCGACGCGCCCCCAGCACGTCGGCCTTCTGACCTATGCGTCCGGGAAGAAGATCCCGATTTCCCGCTCGGCCGACTCGGGCCCGTCCGAACCGTGGACCAGGTTCTCGGTCATGAGCAGCCCCAGGTCGCCCCGGATGGTGCCGGGCGCGGCGTCGATCGGGTTGGTGACGCCCATCATCGTGCGCACGACCTTCCACGTGTCCTGCGGGCCCTCAACCACGAGGAGCATGGACGGGGACCGGGTGATGAAGTCGACCAGGTCGGCGAAGAACGGCTTGCCCTGGTGCTCCTCGTAGTGCCGCCCGGCCGTGTCCCGGTCGATGGTGCGCAGCCCGCCCGCCACCAGCTTGAGGCCCTTGCGCTCCAGGCGGGAGACGATCTCCCCCACCAGGCCGCGCTCGACGGCATCGGGCTTGCAGATCACCAGGGTCCGGTCCATAGGGCGCAGCAACTTAGCGGAGCCGCAATGCGGTCCGGGCGGCCCCCACGACATAGAGCGAGCCGGTGACGAGCACCAGCTCCTCGGGCTCGGCCATCTCCACCGCCCGGTCCACCGCGGCGGCCACCTCGGGCACCTCGATGGCGTGGACGCCCGCCCGGCGCACGGCCGCCGCCACCTCGGCCGTCGGCAGGGCCCGGGGCGACGGGGGCAGGCAGGCGACGACCAGCCGCACCGCGCTGAGGTCGAGGGCGGCCAGCATGTCGTCGGGGTCCCGGCCCTGGAGCAGCCCGAGCACCAGGACCCGCGTGGTGGCCTCCGGGAAGGCCTCGGCCAGGGTGGCCGCCGCGGCCCGGGCCCCGGCCGGGTTGTGGGCCCCGTCGAGGATGCACAGCGGGTGCCTCCCCATCACCTCCATGCGCCCGGGCGACCGGGCCAGGGCGAACGCCTCGGCCACCAGGTCGGGCTCGACCGGGGCGCCGAAGAAGGCCTCGGCCGCGGCCAGGGCGCACGCCGCGTTGTCGCCTTGGTGGGCGCCGTGCAAGGGCAGGTACACGTCGTCGTACCGCGCCCCCGGCGTGCGCAGGGTGAGCAGGCGGCCCCCGTGGGCCAGCCGGTTGTCCTCGCAGGCGAAGTCGACCCCGAGCCGCCACACCTCGTTGGCCGGGGCCGCGTCGAAGACGGGGGCCAGATCGGGGTCGCCCTCCCCGAGGACCAGCGTGCTGCCCGGCTTGACGATGCCGGCCTTCTCCTTGGCGATCCCCTGGCGCGTGGGACCGAGGTACTCCACGTGGTCGATGCCCACGTTGGTGATCACCGCCACCTGCCCGTCGGCCACGTTGGTGGCGTCCCACGTGCCGCCCAGGCCCACCTCGACCACGGCCACGTCGACCGCGATGTCGGCGAACCAGCGGAAGGCGGCCGCGGTGAGGAGCTCGAAGACGGTCGGGCGGTC
>DASYMT010000212.1:0-1908 GCA_036008925.1 Acidimicrobiales bacterium
GTATGACCAAGGAGCAGTTGGCCGAGGCCATCGCCCGCAAACAGGGCTGAGGCTCGTTCGGCGGGGCCGGGTTAATCGTTCTGGGCGGGCGCTCGGGGTCTGCGATGCTGCACCTATGGCGGAACGTCTCGACGTCTTGGCCGCCCGCGGGCTGGTGAAGCAGTACAAGCGGGTGCGCGCCGTCGACGGGATCGACCTCACGGTGGCGCCGGGGGAGCGGGTGGGCCTGCTGGGGCCCAACGGGGCGGGCAAGACCACCACCCTGCTGATGCTGCTCGGGGTGGTGACGCCGGATGCCGGCACGGTCGACATCCTCGGCCTGCGGCTGCCCCGTCGGCGCAGCCAGGCTGCGGCCCAGATCGGGTTCGCGGCGGGCTACCTGCCGTTGCCGGAAGGGATGCGGGTGCGGGAATTCCTGCACATGTTCGGCCGGCTGTACGGCATCGAGGACCCGTCCGCCCACATCGCCCGGGGGTTGGAGCGGTTCCGCATCACCCACCTGGCCGAGGCCATGGGCAACGAGCTGTCGTCGGGGCAGCGCACGCTGGTCGGCATTGTCAAGGCCACGCTGCACCATCCCCGGCTGCTGATCCTGGACGAGCCCACCGCGTCGCTCGACCCCGACGTGGCCCACCGGGTGCGCGACGGCATCGAGGCGCTGTGCGAGGAGGAGGGCACCTCGCTGCTGGTGACCAGCCACAACATGGACGAGGTGGAGCGGCTGTGCCAGCGGGTCGTGTTCATCGCCAAGGGGCGGGTGGTGGCCGACGGGCCGCCCGACGAGGTGGCCGCCCGCTTCGGGCGGGACGACCTGGAGGGCGTGTTCCTGCACTTGGCTGCGGAGGGAGGTGGGGCGTCGTGAGCCCTGTTGACGGGGCGGGGGTTGGTGCGGCGGGTGTTGCGGCTGCGGGTGTTGCGGCTGCGGGTGTTGCTGCTGGGCCTGCCGGGCCGGGCCACGGCTCGAGCTGGCTGCGGGTGCGGGCCATCGCCCGCCGTCATGCCTATGTGCTCCAGCGCAGGCCGCAGCGGTGGTTCGACGTGGTCGTGTGGCCCTCGGTCGACGCGCTGCTGTTCGGCTCGATCGGGGTGTACCTGGCCCGCCAGGCCGGGCCCGAGTCGCAGGGCGTGGGCCTGCTCCTGTCGGGGATCCTCTTGTTCCACGTCGTGTTCCAGTCGGAGATCAGCGTGGCCACCGGGTTCATGGAGGAGACGTGGTCGCGCAACCTGCTGAACCTGTTGGTCACGCCGCTGCGCGAGGCCGAGTACATCGCGGGGGTGGCCCTGTTCGGCCTGGTGAAGCTGGTGCTCGGGGTCGGCGTGGTCGCGCTGGTGGCCCTGGTGCTGTTCGCCTTCAACGCGGGGTCGATGGGCCTGGCCCTGGTGCCGATCATCGCCGTGCTGCTGGTGGTGGGGTGGTCGGTGGGGCTGGTGGTGATCGGGCTGATCCTGCGCTACGGGCAGGGGGCGGAGATCCTGGCGTGGGGGCTGCTGGCCTTGGTGCTGCCGCTGTCGGGCGCGTTCTACCCGGTCGACGTGATGCCCGCCGGACTTCAGTACGCGGCCCTGGCCCTGCCCACCACGCACGTGTTCGCCGCGGCCCGGGCCGTCATCTCGGGCCATCCGCTGCCGTGGGACGAGATCGCCTGGGGGGCGGCAGGCGCGGTGGTGGTCGCGGTGGTGTCGGTGGTCTACGTGACCCGGATGCTGGCCGTGTTCCGCAGGCGGGGCTTCATCAGCCGCCACACCTGACGGGCCCTCCGGCAACCCCGCGCCTCCGCGTCCCGTTCTGGGCGCGGGGGCCTCAGCCCTGCAACGTGCCCAGAACCCGGGGTCAGCCGCCCTCGGACGGAGGCAGCAGCGCCTCGATGTCCTTGCGGGGGAAGCGGCGGTGTCCGCCCAGGGTGAGGA
>DASYMT010000213.1:0-1911 GCA_036008925.1 Acidimicrobiales bacterium
CCCGTCAGGTGAACGACCTGATCGCCGCCCCCGACGGCAAGCACTTCCCGCCCAAGGGCCAGGTGATGATGGCCACCGTCTCCCTGCGCCCCGCCCACCCCATCGACGTGGCCCAGTCCTGGCTCGACGACGACACCACCATCGTCAAAGAGGAGCAGATCGTCGGCAAGACGCCGCCCAAGCAGTTCCACCAGCAGAACCTCCAGGAGATGGACGAGTCCAAGCGCACCGCGGTGGTCGTGGCCCTGCGCCGGCTCGGCTACCAGGCGACGGCCAAGGGCCAGGGCGCGCTCATCACCAACGTCATCCCGGGCAAGGGCTACCCGGCCGAGGGCCACCTCCAGCCCGGCGAGGTCATCACCGCGGTGGACGGCCAGCCGGTCAGGTTCGTGGAGGACGCGGTCAAGCTCCTCCAGGCCCACCAGCCCGGCGACCCGGTCAAGGTCCAGATCACCGCGGCCGACGGGGCCAGCCGCATCGAGCAGCTCGTGCTGGCCCGCAGCGACCAGGGCACGGCCGTGCTCGGCGTCGAGCTCCAGACCTACAAGCTCGACTACGACCTGCCCTTCAAGGTGACCATCGAGTCGGGCGACATCGGCGGCCCCTCGGCGGGCCTGGCCTTCACCCTCGGCATCCTCGACGACCTCACCCCGGGCGAGCTCACCGGCGGGGCCAAGGTGGCGGCCACCGGCACCATGAGCATCGACGGCACGGTGGGCGACGTGGGCGGCGTGCGCCAGAAGACGGCCGCCGTGATCCGGGCCGGGGCCACCGCCTTCCTCGTCCCCCCGGGCGAGTACGAGGAGGCCCGCAAGCGGGCGGGCAAGCGCCTCCAGGTCATCAAGGTCGCCACCCTCGACGAGGCCCTCGCCGCCTTGGGCCGCCTGGGCGGGAACGTCGAGGCGCTTGGCCCCAAACCGGCCGGGTCGCCCGGTTAGTCTGACCACGCCCATGTCCGCGTCGGCAGCCGAAATCCACTTCGCCGCCGAGTTCGTCACGTTCCTGGCGGCCGCGGTCGGCATCGCGGTGGTGTTGCTCCGGGGTGACCTGCTCACAGCCGCCCCCACCCGCACGCCCCTGCTCGGTGGCTTCGTGCTGTTCGGGGCGGCCGCCTTCCTCCACGGCGCCCTGCTCCTCAGCGCCACGGCCGACCGCCCCCTCCTCTTCGCCCTCCGCGCCGCAGGCCTGACGGGCATCGCCTGGGCCGCCACCCAGTGGGCGGGCCCGCCCCAAGGCCGCCGCCTGCTGTGGCCCGGCCTGGCCACCCTCGCCCTGGCCACCGTCCTCGGCCTGTTCGACGCGGCCGTCGCCACCAGCCTGCTCCTCGCCGCGGGCAGCCTGCTAGTGGGCGGCGCGGTGGTGTACGCCAGCCGCCGCTCCATCGCCAGCCGGGTGGCGGCCAGCGCGTCGATCACCCTGCTGCTGGTCGTGCTCGTGCTGGCCGTCGGCTTGTCCGCCGTGCTCACCAACACGGTGCAGGACCAGGCCCGCGTGCGGCTCAGCACCCGGGCGGCCAGCGAGGCCAAGTTCGTGGCCGACCCGGTCAGGACGCGCATCTTGGAGGCCAACGTGGCCGCGGTCTCCGTGGCCGTGAACCTGGCCGTGCAGCTCCGGGAGGCAGCGACCAGGCCGGAGGCGGCCGCCGCCCTGGGGAGGGCGCTCAACAACTTCAGCGTCACCTTCCTCGACTCCCGGCCCCTCGCCTACATCGACGTCGACGGGACGGCCATTGCCACCACCACCGACTTCCCCGGCGCGGCCATCGCCCTGGCAGGCAGCCCGCCGGTGCGCCAGGCCATCACCCAGGAGCACAAGGTCGGCTCGGTGGTGCTGCTGGGCGGCAAGGTCATGGCCCTGGGCGTGGCGCCGGTGAGGCCCAAGGTGGAGGGGGTTGAGCGCACCGCCGGCGTG
>DASYMT010000214.1:0-8632 GCA_036008925.1 Acidimicrobiales bacterium
TAATCAGAAGGACGGGTGTGCGTCTTTAGCGGTTGATGACTGACACCGCATTGTTGGGATGCGGCGATCCCGAAGCATGGTCGCAGCTCTACGCCGAAACACTGGAACCCTTGCAGGACATGGCCCGCCGCCGGGCCCGGCCTGCGGACGCGGCCGATGCCGTGGCCGAGACGTACGCCCGGGCTCTGGCGGGCATCAGCCGCTACCGGCCTGACCGGCCGGTGGCGGCCTGGCTGGCCGGGATCCTCCGCAACGTGCTGCGCGAGCAGGCCCGGCGGCGGGACGAGCCGGTGGGCGCAGTGAGCGTGCCCGTGGTTGAGGCCGACGAGCCGCTGCGCCACGTCTTGCAGGCCGAGGACCGCGCGGTCGTGCGCCGCCTGCTCGACAAGCTCGACGGCGAGACACGCGGCATCGTCGTGCTGCGGGTGGTGGAGGGCCGCTCGGCTGTCGAGGTGGGATTGCTGACGGGCCGGGCGCCCGCGTCAGTGCGAATGGTCCAGAGCCGCGCCGTCAGACGCATGCGCGGCCACGTCGAATGACCGACCCGCGTTTCCACAGGCACTGTCCCTGTGGAAACGCGAGATGAAGGGGGCGATTTACAGGCCCTGCGTGCGGACGTTGATGGCGAGCACGCGGGACACGACCGGGCCGGGCTGCGGCCGCGTGGTCGGGTCGACCGGAAGCACGGCCTCCGCCGTCTCCGTCTCCTTGGTGGGCACGACCTCGATGACGCCCCTGTCCCTGCTCTCGGGCCGGTTGATGGGCCCTGCCAGCCGCACCGGGCTCTCCACGGGCAAGGTGGTCGGGGGCGGGGGGGCGACGGGCGGGGCCGCTGACGGCCGGAGGGCGGCGGCCGGGAGGGCGCGCACGGCGGCGATGGCCACCGAGGCCAGGCGGGCGCCAGGCCCGAGCTCGGCGGGGTCGGCGTCGGGCTCGGAAGCGGCGGCCCGAGGCAGGCCGAGGCGGGGCGCCATGCCATCACTGCGGGGCGCCATGCCGGGGGACAGCACCATGACGGCCACCACGACCAGCGCGGCCGCGGTGGTGACCGGCGCGGGGGTCAGCCCGGCCGCTTTGCGCACGGCCCGCCAGGCCGCGGCCAGCAGCGCCCCGGCCTTGCCCAGCCGGGCCAGCAGCCGGGACCGGGCCCGGTGGAGGCGCACCGCGTCGCGCACGGCGACGCGCCTGACGGCCGAGCGGGGCGCGCCGGTGAGGGTGGCCAGCAACGACTCGCGGTCGGCGGCGGACAGCGAGGACATGGCCCGCAGTGTCCGCTCCCACTCCAGCCTGCCCTCCACCACCCGGCCCACTTCGGGGAGCGCGGCCTGGCCGTCGGTCAGGCCCTCGACGGGCCGATAGCGCCGGTGCCGGTCCACGGCCAGGTTGCGGCCCACCGTGTAGGCCCAGCGGGAAAGCTCCTCGGCGTCGGCGACCGCGGGCCTGTGGGCCAGGGCGCGCACGGCCACGTCCTGGAGGGTGTCGGCCACGTCGGCCCCGGCCAGGCCCCGGGCCAGCAGCACGCCGGCCAGCCGTTGCGACACCTCCGGCCACCAGGCCGCCAACTGCTCCGCGGTCAGTCCGGTGTCGTTCACAGGCTGGTCCTGAGCGGCGTGCTCGGGGGCTTGATGGACCTGACCAGGCCCAGCGGGTTGGCGACCGGCCCGGTGTCGGGCGGCTTGGCCCCGGTCTGCCCGGGCTGCAACAGCTTGCCGGTCTGGGGGACCCGGGTGTTGGGGCAGCAGACGTGTGCGCGCTGGGGCGGGGGCTTGTTGATGGGGCCGATGAGCTTGCCCGGCCCCGTGGGCGAGGCGGGCGGGGCCGCGGCCACCGCGGGTGCCGCGGCCGTGTGGGCCGCGGTCAGCGCGGCCGCCGCCGTGCGCGCCGCGAGGACGGCCGGGGCCGGGGCCGCGGCAGGCCTGGCCTCGGCGCGGGGCTCGACGGGCCGGGGCGGCTCGGCCTCGCTCTTGGGCGTCGTGGCCGGGAGCAGCAAGATGACGGCCACCACCACGAGGGCGGCGGTGGCGGCGGGGGCGGGCACCAGGCCCGCGGCCTTGCGCACCGCCCGCCAGCCCGCGCCCAGCAGCGCCCCGGCCTTGCCCAGCCGGGCCAGCAGACGGGACCGGGCCCGGTGCAGGCGCACCGCGTCGCGCACGGCCAGTCGCCGGGTGGCCGAGCGGGAGGCGCCGGTCAGGGTGGCCAGCAGGGCGGCCCGGTCGGCGTCGGACAGCGAGGACATGGCCCGCAGCGTGCGCTCCCACTCCAGCCTGCCCTCGACCACCCGGCCCACTTCGGGTAGGGCGTTGCCTGCGTTAGACCCGGCGTCGGCCAGCGGCGCCACGGGCCGGGCCCGCCGGTGCCGGTCCACGGCCAGGTTGCGGCCCACCGTGTAGGCCCAGCGGGACAGCTCCTCGGCGTCGGCGACCGCGGGTCGGTTGGCCAGGGCGCGCACCGCGACCTCCTGGACCATGTCGGCCACGTCCGCCCCGGCCAGCCCGCGGGCCAGCAACACGGCTGCCACCCGCTGTGAAACCTCGGGCCACCACGCCCCGAGTTGCTCCGCCGTGAGCCCCGTCTCGTTCATGCCACCCCCCGTGCCCAATAAACGCACGAGGGCGCCGACTGGTTACAGACTTTTTCGGGGCCAGGCCGGCTTCCCCCTGCCCGGACCGGCTGCGGGCAGCGTCCAGGCCCGCCGCCAGGCCGAGGCCGTCGGGCCGGTGAGGGCGGGGGTCGCCCCTTGGGCGGCACGTCGGCGGGCGGTCCACCAGTCGGTGGCCTGCTCGTCGGCCAACACGGCCACGGCCCGCTCCAGCCGGGCCGCGAAGGCGCGGGCGTCCTCGCCCTCCTCGGCCCGCATCGGGGGCCCAAAGGTGACGGTGGTGCGGCCGGGGCGAAGGTGGCGGGCGCCCCGGCCGAGGATGCGGCGGGTGCCCGCTAGGTGCACGGGGACTACCGGCACACCCGCCTTGATGGCCAGGTAGGCGGGGCCGGGGTGGTGCTCCTGGGCCCAGCCGTCGGGGGTGCGGCCGCCCTCGGGGAAGATGACCAGGCTCCACCCCTCGGCCAGCAGGCCCGCGGCCAGGCGGATAGTACGGGGCGACGGGCGGGTGCGCTCGATGGGGACGGCGTTGATGGCGAAGGACCACAGCGCCCCCTTCCACCGCTTGTCGAAGAAGAAGTCGGCCCCGGCCCCGACCACCGTGCGGTGGCGGAAGCGCTCGGGCAGCGACGTGAGCAGCAGCGGCGTGTCGATGTGGCTGGCGTGGTTGGCCGCGAACACCACCGGCCCGTCGAGGCCGACCAGCCGGTCCAGACCCTCGATGGCGGGCGACGCCACCGCTCGCAGCAGCGGCCTGCCGATGCCGTCGAGCACCGCGGCCCGGGCCACGCGCACGGCGTAGCGGCGCGACCAGTCCGTCTCGAAGTCCACGCCGGTGCGGCCCTCGACGGGCGGGCGGGGGACCGAGGTCGGCCAGGTCGGCCTGGCCAGCGGGAACCGGCCGGACCGCCGCACCGACAGCGGCCTCATCGCCCGCCCCCATCGGTTCCGGGCACCGTGGCCTCGGTGATCCGAAGCCGCGGTGCCGAGCAGGGGGTGGGCATGGCGGTCGGCCTAGCGGACATCGGCCATGAAGAGGGGCGGGTTCTTGACGTGGGTGATGGTCGGGTCCCGGCCGACCACGTCCTCGGCCATCTCCAGCGCGTCGCGCAGGGTGGAGGCGGGCTTGAAGCCCATGCGCCGGACGGCCTTGGGGTCGCCGCCCACGATGATCACCGCGCCGAGGTGCTGGAGCGCGTGCGCCCCCCAGTACCACATGTAGAACGGATGGACGCCGTGGTACGCGTTCGTGGTCCGGTACAGGTGGATGTACCAGGGGTCGGTGGCGTAGCGCTCCTCGTACTTCTTCTCGATCTCCACCGGGTCGGTGGTGTCGGCCAGCACCTCGTCGAAGAAGTCGATGTAGCTGGGATGGTGCACGGGGTGGAACTCCCACGCGGTGGGATGGCTCATGATGACCACGCCGCCCTCCCGCACCAGCGGCCTGCCCCGGTAGAGGTTGAAGAAGTACCCGAGCCCCAGGCACATCACCAGAATCGGGTTCATCACCGAGTTCACGTTGTAGGGGCAGATGTAGGGGAGCCCCATGGTGAGGATGTCGGTCTGGCCCTGCACCTCGACCAGTTGCTGGCGGTAGACGTTCTCGGTGGTCTGGGCGTGCACGGCCTCGACCTCGCCCGCCTGCACGCTGGTCAGCTCGTACGGCGCCTTGATGCCGTGCAACACCGACCGGGCCAGTCGACCGGGCGTGCGCTTCAGCGACGCGCTCACGGCCACGTAGGCGGCCCGGTCCTTAGCCGTCCACTCCCACTCCCGCTTCGACAGGAACTCGAACGAATCGGGGAAGGTGCTGTTGTTGAGCGTGGTCTCGATCTGGAAGACCTTCACCCCGTTGGCCGCGATGAGCCTGCCCATGCGCCAGTTGGCCGAGTGCAGCTCCGACTTGTGCTGGTCCATGAACGACTTGCTGTGCCGCATGGTCTGCACGTTGTGGTGGTGGCGCAGCGAGCGGTACGAGGAGAGGCCGGTGGCCACGCTCTTGTGCCCGCCGTCCATGGCCACCAGGTTGATGTTCACGTAGACGATCAGGTCCGACTCCGCCGCGCGGCGGTTGATCTCCACCTCCTCGCCCTCGTCGGTCTCGCCCAGGAAGAGGAGGTTTTCGGGGTCCTCGGCGTCGTGTTGAGTGAGCAGGCCGTGGGGGTTGAAGGCGTCGAAGACGCGGTCGCCCAACGCGTGACGCAGCTCGGCGTCGGTCATGCGCCGGTGCAGGGCCAGGGCGGCGACGAGCTGCACGTCGTCCACGCCCGCGGCGGCGGCCATGTCGAGCACGGCCTCGATGACCCGCTGGCGAGCGTCGGGCCTGCGCATGGGCGGCAGCGGCAGCGACACGTCGTCGAAGCAGATGGTCAGTTTCATGCCCGGCGCGAGCAGCTCGGGCAGCGGCTTGGAGTCGCCGAGCGGGTGCAGCAGGGCGTGGCGGATGGCCCTGTCGGGGTCGGGCAGGCCGGGGAGCGACTCGGGCGGGTACACCACGCGGCTGCCCGGCGGAAGCTGCTCCAGGCGGAAGCCCTCGCCGTGCCAGAACAGGGTGGGCGGGGTGGAGCGGTCGACGTCGAGGACGAAGCCAGGTCGCGGCATCAGCGTCTTTCTGAGCGGAGGTCGAAGGCGATCTTCACCGCGCCGCGGCGGCCTGCGTGGGCGGCGTGGTCGATGGCCTCGCGGTAGCGGTCGAGGGGGTAGAGGGCAGAGACGAGTCGGCCCAGGTCGTGGTCGGCCACGGCAGCGAAGGCATCGGCGAAGTCCTGGGCGGTGTAGGCGTACGCGCCCTTGAGGGCGACCTCGCGGTGCCACAGCGGGGTGAGGTCCACGTCGGTCCGGCCCGCCATGCCCACCAGGACGACGGTGCCGCCGGGGGCCACGACCTTGAGGGCCTGGGCCACCGAGGGGGCCGACCCCACGCAGTCGAACACTGTTTGCACACCACCGGTGAGCTGTCCCTGGGCGGCCAGGCTGCGGGTGCGGCGGCGCACGGCCCGCTCCAGGTCGTCGACCACGGTGGCGCCGAGGCGGGTGGCCGCGGCCCGCTGCTCGGGGTAGCGGGCGCTGCTCAGCACCTCGCGCCCGTGCAAGGCGGCGATGGTGCACAGGCCGAGGGTGCCCGCGCCGATCACCGCCACCGGCCCGTCGCCGTCGCCGTCGCCCGTGACGAGGCGGGCCGCGTGCAGCGCGCAGGCGGTGGGCTCCACCATCACCGCGGCCTCGTCGCCCATGCCCTCGGGCACCCGGTGCAACTGCGACTGGTGGGCCACCAGGCCGGTCGACCAGCCCCCGCCGGTGTCCTGGCAGAAGCCGGTCTGGAGACCGGGGGAGACGTGCCCGAAGGCCTGGCGCTCGCACAGGTTGGTGCGGCCGTCCTGGCATTGGGCACAAGCAGGGTCGACGCCGCGGGCCGCGCAGGTCAGCGTGGCGGCCAGGGCCACCCGGCTGCCGTCCTCCAGCTCGCCCACCACCTCGTGGCCCGGGGTGAACGGGAAGCTCACGATGGGCTCGAAGTAGCGCGAGCTGTGGCCGTCCACCGTGGCCAGGTCGGACCCGCAGATGCCCGACAGGCGGGGGCGGACGCGGTGCCATCCGGGGCCGGGCAGCACCGGCGGGTCGACGTGCTTGAGCGAGAGCGGCCCGACCTTGGCCCCGCTCCCTGGCGCCAGCCGCCCGGCCAACGCGGCCGCCGCGTACTTGGGCAGGCTGCGCTCGAACAACAACGCCTTCATCGGGCCGCCTCCCCGCTCCTGGACGACAGCCGGCCGCGTGGCGCGGACCCATGTCCTCCAGCCGGGCGCAAGGGGCCGATGGGCAGCAGCGGGCGGGGGCCGCCGGGGGCCTTCGCCCAGTGCTCCACGTGCCAGCCCCGCTTGCGGGCGATGGTGGCCAGCTTGGCCTCCGGGTTGACCGCCACCGGGTGGCCCACCGCCTCGAGCATGGGCAGGTCGCTGGCCGAGTCGGCGTAGGCCACCGCCTGTTCGAGGTCGAGGCCGTGGGCGTGGGCGTACTCCTGCATGACGATGGCCCGGGCCTCGCCGGTGGGCGGGCCGGTGAGCAGCTCGCCGGTGAGCCGCCCGGCGTCGTCGGTGCCGAGACGGGCCGCCACCACGTCGTCGAACAGCGGCTTGAGCGGCTCGATGACCACGTCGAGGGCGCCGGTGATGAGCAGCGTGCGGTGGCCGAGGGCCTTGTGCTCGCGCACCCGGCGGATGCCCGCCGGGAACGACTTGGTGAGGATGAGGTTGGCGAACAGGTCCCACGCGTCCCGCTCGATTCGTGCGATCGACGCGCCCTCATAACGGCGGTAGAAGTGGCGCAGGAAGTCGCCCCGGTCCCGGCGGTCGAGGGCCAGCAGGGCGGGCGCCTCGCGCAGCGTGCGCAGGGTGAAGCGGGCCCGCTCGGCCCGGTCGAGGTGGCGGGTGGCCAGCCACGCGTAGCTCTCCACCACGTTGGACGCGATGAGGGTGTTCTCCAGGTCGAACACGGCCAGGTGGCGCTCGGCGTGCAGGATGGCCCGGCGGCCCCGTTCGCTGCGGCTCGGGCCGTCCTTCTTGCCCGCGGTGGTGCGCACCCGGGCATGCACCACGATGGACGGCAGGTGGATGTCGTGGACGTAGCGGGGCCAGTCGACCACCGCGGGGTCGAAGGTGAAGTCGGCCTGGTCGGCCGGGGGCAGCGTGTCCCACAGGGCGATCAGGCGGTCGACCTGGAACACGGCCTCCGTCTCGGTGTACGCCCCATAGAGGCGGACGTAGCCGAGGGCCCGCTCGGCCTGGGTGCGGCGCTCCTCCAGCTTGCTGCTCCACTCGGCCTGTCGGCCCCGCACGGGCAGCGCGGTGATGAGGCGCTCGGCCCGGTTCAGGGCGGTGGTGGCCCGTTCGAGTTGGCGCTGCACCCGGCCCCGGCCCGGGAACGACCACTCGGGGACGACGACGGGCTGGCCCTCGGGGTCGTAGAGGGGGTTGGCGGTGAACCACTCGCGCACGAGGTCGACCAGCCGGCGGTAGCGCAGCGGGTTGCGGGCCCCGGAGGCGACCTGGTGCACCCCCTCGTTGCCGGTGGCGGCCACCGCGATGATGGCGGCCACGACCAGGTCGACGGGGATGACGTCCACCACGCCCTCGGGGATGCCGGGGAACTCCTTGAGCAGGCCCCGGCCGTAGCTGATGATGACCGGCTCGGCCATGCGGAAGCCCCTGATCCAGCCCGGGCGTGGCTCGGCCACGGCCGACTCGATGATCGAGGGCCTGACGATGCTTGTGCGCAGGCCGGTGCGGGCCGTGGTCTCCAAGAGCGCCTTCTCGCCCAGGGCCTTGGTGTAGGCGTAGGCGTCGGGCCAGCCGAGCCCTTGGGCCCGGGCCCTGCCCTGCTCGACCAGGCGGTCGGCCACCCACTCGGTGCGCAGCCTCTCGGCCTTGTCGGCGATGAGGGGCGTGCTGGCCGCGCCCAGTTCTCGACGGGCCTGCTTGGTGAAGTCGGCGAGTCGCTCGGGGCGGCGGCTGTCGGCGTCGGCGTCCTGGCGCGAGCGGCGGGCGGCCGCCACCTCGGCCCGCCAGTCGATGTCCTTGACCGCGCTGAAGGTCGTCTCGGTGAGGGGCAGTTCGTGGGCCGGCCCCCGGCGGGTGCCTGCGACGTAGGCGGTGGACACGGCGACCAGGTGGGCCTTGTCGTTGCCCGCGTCGTCGAGGGCCTGGGCCACCCGGGACGGGCCGAGGAGGTTCACCTCGACGGCCGCGTCGAGAGCGGCGTCGAAGCTCACGGTGGCGGCCGAGTGGATGACCACGTCCGTCGTGGCCAGGACCGCCCGGCCGTCGTCGTCCAGGCCCAGGCCGTCCTGGCTCACGTCGCCCGCGATGGTGGTGAGGCGGGCGGTCGTGAGCGCGTCGAAGCCGTCCTGGCCCAGCGTCTGGCGGAGTCGGTCGAAGCAGTCGTTGCACAGGATCTCCCGGCGGGTGCGCTCAGGGGCGGTGGTGCGCCGGCCCGGTCGGACCAGGAGGACGACCTCGCAGTCGGGGACGGCACGCAGCA
>DASYMT010000215.1:0-1706 GCA_036008925.1 Acidimicrobiales bacterium
GAGCCCTGCACCCCGGCCAGCGGCTTGGGCATGAACGTGGCGTACAGCCCGTGGGCCGCGGCCACCTCCTTCACCAGCATCCGGGTGGTCATCACCGTGTCGGCCATGGTGAGGGCGTCGGTATAGCGCAGGTCGATCTCGTGCTGGCTGGGCGCGTCCTCGTGCTGGGCCTTCTCCACCGGGATGCCCATGTCCTCAAGGGTCAGCACCGTCTTCTTGCGGACCTCACTGGCCAGGTCGCTGGTCGTGAGGTCGAAGTACGAGCCGTTGTCGAGAGGGACGAGCGGGACGCTGGGCGACCCGTCGGCGAAGTAGAAGTACTCCAGGTCGGGCGAGGCGTAGAAGGAGAAGCCCCGCTCGCGGGCCCGCTCCAACGCCCGCTTCAGCACGAAGCGGGGGTCGCCTTCGAACGGGGCGCCGTCCAGGTCGGTGATGTCGCAGAACATGCGGGCGACCATGGCCTGCTCGCCGGGCAGCGGCAGGATCTGGAACGTCTTGGGGTCGGGCCGGGCCAGCACGTCGGCCTCCTGCACGCGGGAGAAGCCGTCCACGGCCGAGCCGTCGAACGTCATGCCCTCTTCGAGGGCGTTCTCCAACTCTGCCGGGGTGATGCTGAATGCCTTAGGGGTGCCGAGCACGTCGGTGAACCAGAGCTGGATGAAGCGCACGCCCCGCTCTTCGACGGTCCGGAGTACGTAGTCCTCTTGTTGTTGCACGGAGCCATGTTGGCACCCCAAACCGCACTTCCGCCCCAGTTCACACAGCGTTCATCGAAGAGCAATGGCCGAGTAACTGCAGCTTGCGTAGCCTCGGGGCGAACCCACTAAGAGAAACCTTCCGGGGAGCGAACGTGAGCATCAAAGCTGAGTACATCTGGATCGACGGCACCGAGCCCACCGCCCGGCTGCGATCGAAGACCAAGGTTCTTGACAGTGCCAAGGACCTGCCCATCTGGGGCTTCGACGGGTCGAGCACCAACCAGGCGCCCGGCAAGGCGTCCGACTGTGTGCTGAAGCCGGTCTTCTCGTGCCCCGACCCCATCCGGGGCGGCGGCGACATCCTCGTCATGTGCGAGGTCCTGTTGACCGACATGACGCCGCACCCGACCAACACCCGGGCCGAGCTGACGCCGGTGGCCGAGCGCTTCGCAGGCCAGGAGCCGCTCTTCGGCATCGAGCAGGAGTACACGTTCTTCAAGGCCGGCCGCCCGCTCGGCTTCCCTGAGAGCGGCGGGTTCCCTGCGCCCCAGGGCTTCTACTACTGCGGCGTGGGCGCCGACGAGGTGTTCGGCCGGCCGGTGGTCGAGGCCCATCTCGACAACTGCCTGAAGGCGGGGCTGTCCCTCTCGGGCATCAACGCCGAGGTCATGCCCGGGCAGTGGGAGTTCCAGGTCGGCCCGCTGCCCCCGCTCGACGTGGCCGACCAGCTTTGGGTCGCCCGCTGGCTGCTCTACCGCACGGCTGAGGAGTTCGGCATCGCCGCCACCCTCGACCCCAAGCCGGTCAAGGGCGACTGGAACGGCGCCGGTGCGCACACCAACTTCTCGACCAACGCCATGCGGTCGAACTACGACGCCATCATCACGGCGTGCGAGGCCCTCGGGAAGAAGGCCGACGAGCACGTGGCCAACTACGGGGCCGACATCGAGCACCGGCTCACCGGCCTGCACGAGACCGCTCCCTGGAACGAGTTCTCCTACGGCGTGT
>DASYMT010000216.1:0-2065 GCA_036008925.1 Acidimicrobiales bacterium
CGCAGCAGCAGGAAGGCGTCGGACGAGTTGCCAAGCCCGAAGACCACGAGCACCGCCGCGTACTTCCCGAACGGGCCCCGCCACGGCAGCCGGCCCGCGCCCCATGCCTTGGCGTGGGGGTCGGCCTCGCTCTTAGGCAGGGACCGCAGGCACCACAGGCCGGCCAGCCCGGGCACCAGGGCCAACACGAAGACGGGCCGCAGGTGGTCCTGCCCCAGCCACAGCAGGGCGGCCAGGGCCAGCAGCGGCCCAATCACCGCGCCGGTCGTGTCCATGGCCCGGTGGAACCCGAAGGCCCGGCCCCGCAGCTCGGGCGGCGTGGCCTCGGCGATCATCACGTCCCGGGGCACGCCTCGCACGCCCTTGCCCACCCGGTCGGCCACCCGCAGCCCGGCGACCACGCCCCAGTTGGGGGCCAGGGCCAGCAGCGGCTTGGCCAGCGCGGACAGGCCGTAGCCCAGCGCCACCATCAGCCGGTGGTGCCGCACCCGGTCGGCGATCACGCCCGACACCGCCTTGAGGCCGGTGGCCATCCCGTCGGCCAGGCCCTCGACCAGGCCGAGGGCGGCGACCGGCGCCCCCAGCGTGACGGTCAGAAAGAGGGGGACGAGCGGGTACAGCATCTCGCTGGCCGCGTCGGTGAAGAGGCTCACCCATCCCAGTCGCACGACGATGGGCGACAGCCTGGTCCGGTCGGCGATGCGCCCCACGGGCCGACCGTAGCGGCCTTCGGCTCAGTCCCGGTTGGGCAGGCGGATGCTGAAGGTCGAGCCGGGGCCCTGGTTTCGGGAGGCGGTGACCGTGCCGCCCATGGCCCCGACCAGGCTGCGCACGATGTGCAGCCCCAGCCCCACGCCGTTGGTCGAGCGCACCTCGTTGCCCTCGCCCCGGGTGAAGGCGGCGAACACGTCGACGCCAGGGGGGATGCCGATGCCCTCGTCGCGCACGTCGATGACCGCCTCGTGCTCCGTGCCCGCCAGGACCACGTCGATGGTGGTGCCCGGCGCCGAGTACTTGGCCGCGTTGTCGACCAGATGGGCCAGCACCTGTTCCAGCAGCCGGGGGTCGGCCACCGCGTGCACGGACGGAGGGCTGTCGATGTGCAGGTCGTGGTTGGGGACGCCGACGGCCATCGAGGGGCTGGCCGACCGGACCAGGGCGGCGATGTTGAGGTGGGCGGACTCCATCCGGCGCGAGCGCACGTCGGCCCTGGCCTCCTCCAGCAGTCCCGTGACGGACGCGCTCAGCGAGTTGGCGTGCGTTTCGAGGGAGGTCAGCCCGCGCGTCCGCTCCTCGTCGGTGAGCTTGTCCCAGTGGGCCGACAGGGTGGCGGCCCACCCCACGATGATGGACAGCGGCGCTTTGAGCATGTGCTCGGCCTCGGCCATGAACAGGGCCCGGTCCTCAAGCTGCTGCTCGGCCGCGGCCGCCCGCTGCACGTTGGCCGACGCCTCCTCTCGGGCCAGGTGGTCGGCCAGCAGCCGGGAGAAGTGCTCCATGGCCAGCACGGTGGTGTCGCTGACCTCCATCCGGCCCGTGCTGGCCGCGCACAGCGTGCCGAACAGGCGGTGGGAGACGGTGACGATGGCGACGCTCACGTAGGTGGCAAGCCCCAGGCTCCGGGCCACATGGCTGTCGGGCTGGGCGGTGGGCAGCTTGGTCGAGCGGGTAACGCCGAGGAAGACCCTCTCCGTCAGGCTCGGCGGGCACGGGATGCGGTGGCCCTCGGCCACCGTGACCGCCCCGACGTTGTGGGCGAAGCGCACCTCCTGCTCGCGCTCCTCCCAGTCGATGGTGGTGAGGTAGGCCACGTCGAACCGCCCGATCTGGGCCAGGGCGGCCAGCAGGGGGCGCACTACCTCGTCGAGGGAACCGACCGCCGCGGTCACGGGCTGCGCTCGGCCACTTCGCCCGCCGCGAACAGCCGGGGGAGGAGGGCGCCGTCAGACAGGCGGCGCACCCGGTACTGGGGGGAGGCGTCGTCGATCACCTCGTCCACCTCGAAGCCGGCCGTCCACGAGCCGTCGAAGCGGGAGCGGATCTCGACCGCGGTCCCGGCGGGCAC
>DASYMT010000217.1:0-1837 GCA_036008925.1 Acidimicrobiales bacterium
CGGGTCGGTGTGCGGCCGCGTGTCGGCGTGCGGCCGCGGGTCGGGCTGGGCCCGCGGGGCGGGGTGCGGTTTGGCTGGGCGCCGGCAGCTTCGGTGCGGGCGGCGCTGCCAGCAACCCGAACGAGGTGGTCGATGCGCGTGCGTGAGGGGCCGCTGCTCGTCATCTCGGCCGCCGTCCTGTGGGCAGGCGCCACCCTGTTGCTCAGCCACGTGCGGTGGTTCAGCCGCGTCCCGCTGGTCGAGCGCCTCCGGCCGTACACGCCGGGCGGCCTGGCCGACGCCGGGCGACGCGGGCTGCTGTCGGCCGAGTCGTTCCGGGACGTTGTCGGCCCCCTGGCCCGGACCGTGGGCGAGCGGCTGGCCCGGCTGTTCGGCGTGAACGAGCAACTCGGCCTGCGGCTGGAACGGATCCACTCGCCCCTCGACGTGACCGCCTTCCGGGTGCGCCAAGTGGGTTGGACCGTGGCCGGGCTCGGCGCCGGGGCCCTCGCCGTCCTGGCCCTGCGCCCCCTGCCCGGCGCCGCCCTGCTCCTGCTGGCGGGCACGCCCCTGCTGGCCTTCCTCGTGCAGGAGCAGCAGGTGGCATCCGCGTCGCAGCGATGGCGGCGTCGGGTGTTCCTGGAGCTGCCCGTGGTGGCCGAGCACCTGGCCATGCTCTTGTCGGCGGGCTACTCCCTGGGCGCCGCCCTCAATCGGCTGGCCGCCCGAGGCCGGGGCTGCTGTGCGGCCGACCTGCAGCGGGTGGCGGGCCGGGTCCGCCAAGGGTTGTCCGAGGCCGAGGCGCTGCACGAGTGGGCGGCCGTGGCCCGGGTCGACGCCCTCGACCGGCTCGTCCCCCTCCTGGCCCTGAACCGGGAGGCCACCGACCTGGGCCGGCTGCTGTCGGCCGAGGCCCGGGCCATCCGCAAGGACGTACAACGCGAGCTGGTCGAGACGATGGAGCGCCGCGGCCAGGCCGTGTGGGTCCCGGTCACCGTGGCCACGTTGCTGCCGGGCGTGATCTTCCTGGCCATCCCCTTCCTCGAGGCCTTGCGCCTCTTTTCCGGTGCCTAGACAGGAGTGGCAATGAGCGAGCAGTTGCTGGCCGCGTATGTGTGGCAGGCGTCAATGCGATGGGCCTGGCACGGCTGGGCCTCCCGGCGCATCCGCGAGGACGACCGGGGTGAGGGGGTGATCTCGGCCGCCATCGCGGTGTTGGTGATGGCCTTCCTCGGCGTGCTCATGTGGCAGCTCTTCGGCGACACGCTGCGCAAGGCCAACACCAACGTCAACAACCGGCTCGACCAGATGAAGTGAGGTCCACCGGAAGGCCCAGGCCCCGGTCGCAACAGGGCGCGGGCGTCGTCTCCACCTTCATGGGCGCCGCCATGTTCCTCGTCTTCCTCCTCTTCGCCGCCCACCTCCTGCTCGGGCTCTACCTGGCGTCGGTGGTCACCGCCGTCACCTATGACGCGGCCAAGACGGCCGCGGGCGCCGACGCCCTCGGCGACCCCGCGGCCCGGGCGCGCATCACCGACTCGGCCCGTCGACAGCTCGGGCGCTTCGGCCCCGAGGCCGTCTTCGACTGGGGGGTGGACGACGACGCCGTGCGGCTCACTGTCCGTGTCCCCCGGCCCCCGGTCTTGCCCGGCTTCCTGCCCGCCCCGCGCGCGCCGATCCAGCGCTCGGCCCGGGTGCGGGCCGAGCGGGTCCGATAACCCGATGAGCACCCGGGCCGTCCGCGATGACTCCGGCATGGCCGGCGGCCTCGACGGCCTGGCCTTCGGCGTCTTGGTGTTCGTCTTCGGGACGCTCATGGTTGTGAACGCCTGGCAGGTCGTCGACGCCAAGTCGGCGG
>DASYMT010000218.1:0-4187 GCA_036008925.1 Acidimicrobiales bacterium
GAAGCGCGGCATCACCTCGGCCGCGAACAGCCGCAGCGACTGCATGACCCTGTCGTGGTCCATGCCGCCCAGGTTCACGAAGAAGATGACGTAGTCGACGCCGATGTCCTCAAGCCTCTGGAGGTCGGCCGCGCACGAGTCGGGGCTGCCGCAGACGATGCCGTCGCGCACCGCGGCCGGGTCGTCCACCTGGAACGGGTTGCGGGGGCGGCCGCCGTCGACCGGCGTGGGCGGAGCCGACACCTTGGCCGCCAGCTCCAGCGTGTCGAGGTAGGGCGGGATGTAGGTGGCCAGGGCCTCGTCGTCGGTGGGCGCGCAGTACATGCCCCGGGCCAGCACGGTGCGGCCCGCGGCGGAGTGGCCGAGTTGGGCCTCGAAGCGCTCGACCAGGCCCGCCACGGTGGCGGGCGGCGTGGCCTGGGGGAGCATGACGCCCCAGCCGTTCTCGGCGCAGCGGCGGAAGCCCTCGTCGCTGCCGGTGGCGTGCCAGACGGGCGGGTGGGGCTGCTGCAACGGGCGAGGCTGGGGGAAGGCGGCGTCGTAGTCCGAGAACTTGCCCCGGAAGGCGAAGGGCTCGGTGGCGGCCCACGATCGCAAGAGCAGCTCCAGGCCCTCCTCGAAGCGGTCGCTGCCCTCGTCCAGGCGCAGGCCGAAGCCGTTGTACTCGGACCACTGATAGCCCCGGCCGATGCCCACGTCGAGGCGGCCTTGGGACAGGTGGTCGACCAGGGCGGTGGTCTCGGCCAGGCGCACCGGGTCGTGGAAGGGGAGGACGGCCACCGCCGTGCCCAGGCGGATGCGCTCGGTGCGGGCGGCCAGGTGGGCCAGGAGGGCGAGGCTGTCGGAGGTGATCGAGTGCCGGGTGAAATGGTGCTCGGTCATCCACACCGAGTGGTAGCCGAGCTCGTCGGCCAGGACCGACTGCTCCAGGGCGTTGCGGTATTGGCGGTGCTGGTCGGAGCCCTCTGGCCACTGCACCGTCTGGAACAGGCCGAACTTCATTGGGCTGTGTTTAGAGGAAGGCCGTTACTGCGGCCGTGAACGCCTCGGGGTCCTCGACCGGGGTCAGGTGGGCGGCGCCGGGGATGACGTGGAGGCGGGCGCCGGGGACGCGGCGGGCCATGTCGGCCATGGTGTCGGGCGGGGCGGCAGGGTCGTGCTCGCCGGTGATGAAGAGGGTGGGGGCGGTGATGGCGTGCAGGCGGTCGAGGTAGTCGACGCCCTGCACGGCCCGGGCCGTGCCCACGAAGCCCGCCTCCGGGGTGGCCAGCGCCGTCTCCCTGACGACCGCTCTGGCGTCCTCGTCGGCCAGGCGGAACCAGCGTTGGAGGGAGGCGTCGACCACCGCTTCGAGGCCGTTTGTAGACAAACGGTCGATGGCCGCGTCCCACAGGGCCCGGTAGGCGGGCGGCGCGTCGGCCCGGGCGTCGGCCACGATGAGCTTGTCGACCCGGCCTGCGTGGTCGAGGGCCAGGCCGAGCGCCACCATGCCCCCCACCGACAGGCCCAGGACCGACACCCGGCCCACGTCGACCCGGTCGAGCAGGTCGACCACGTCTTGGACGAGGTCGTCGAGGGCGTACGGCGGGGGCGGGGAGGGGGAGCGGCCGTGGCCCCGAAGGTCTGCTCTGAGGACGCGATGGGACTTGGCCAGGGCGGGGGCCACCGCATCCCAGATGGTCAGGTCGGTGGCCAGCGAGTGCAGGCACAGCAGCCAGGGCCCGTTGGGCGCGGCGGGGCCTTCGACGGTGAAGTTCAGGTGGATGGCGCACGCTACGTTCGGCCTCATGCCCGGCCTGCCTATTGGACTTATTGGTGTCGGCACCATGGGCGGGGCCTTTCGGCGGCTGCTGTCGTCGGCCGGTTATGACGTGGTGGCCTACGACGTGGACCCGGCCCGGTCGACGGCGGCCTCCGTGTTGGAAGTGGCCGGGGCCGGGCCCGAGGTGGTGGTGCTGTCGCTGCCGTCCGACGACGCGCTGCTGGACGTGGCCCGGTCGTTGGCCCAAGGTGCGGGGGCGGGGCCGTTCGTGGTGGCCGACACGAGCACGCTGTCGCTGGCGGCCAAGGTCGAGGCCCGGGCCGTGCTGGCCGAGGCGGGCCTGACGCTGGTCGACTGCCCGGTCAGCGGGACGGGCGCGCAGGCCCAGTCGGGCGACCTCGCCGTGTTCGCCTCAGGGCCGGCCCAGGCGCTCGACCGGTGCGAGCCCGTGCTGGCCGCTTTCAGCCGGGTGGTGCACCGGGTGGGGGAGTTCGGCGCCGGGTCGAAGCTCAAGTACTTGGCCAACCTGCTGGTGGCCGTGCACACGGCGGCCGCGGCCGAGATGCTGGCCCTGGCCGAGCAGGCGGGCGTGGACCCGGCCGCCGCGCTGGCCGTCATCTCCGACAGCGCGGGGAACTCGCGCATGTTGGAGGTGCGGGGCCCGTCCATGGCCGCCCACGCGTACGGGGCGGGCGTGGCCGTCGACTTGTTCCGCAAGGACATGCGCATCATCGCCGCCTTCGCCACTGAGGCGGGCGCGTCGACGCCCTTGTTGGACGTGGCCGCTTCGTTGTACGACCTGGCCTCGGCCGCGGGCCTGGGGGCGCAGGACACGGCCGCCGTCCACCGCCTCTACCTCGACCGCCATATGCCGTAGCCGACGGGCATGGCCCGTCGACCCGTGCTGGTACAGCCGGACGACGAGCTGGTCGGCCCTGCCTCGGTCAGCCTGCGGCGGAGCCCATGTAGGGCGCGTCGCCCAGGGCGAACACCCCGCCGTCCCGGCCGAACAGCCAGTAGCCGTGGCCGGTGGGCGTGGCCGCGCCCGCCACCACCGGCGCGGCCAGCCGAATGCCGCCCAGCGAGCCGTGGTACTTGGCGTCCCCGTAGGCGAACACCCCGCCGTCGGCCGCGATGAGCCAGTACCCGAGGCCCGACGGCGTGCGCATGATGCCCACGATCGGCGCGGCCAGCGGCAGCCCGTGCGTCGACCCCCGGAACACGGCGTCGCCGAAGGCGAACACGGCCCCGTCCGACGCCACCAGCCAGTAGCCCTGCCCGCTCGGCGTGGTGGCCATCCCCACGATCGGGTCGGCCAGCGGGATCCCGCCCATCGACCCCTTGAACTTGGCCTGGCCGAACGCGAACACCCCGCCGTCGCCCGCCGCGAACCGGTAGCCCTTGCCGTTGGGCAGGGCGCTCAACGCCACCGCCGGACTGACCAGGGTGATGCCGCCGGTCGAGCCCAGATAGGGCGCGCCGCCGAAGGCGAACATGCCGCCGTCCGCACCCAGCAGCCAGTAGCCGGTGCCCGTGGCCAAGGCCGCGCTGCCCACGATCGGCGCGGCCAGCGGGCCGGACAGCGACCCGAAGCACGGCACGCTCCCGAAGGTGGCCACGCGGCCCCCGCCCGTGCTCACCAGGTACCCGTTGCCGCTGGCCGTCCCCGTCCCGGTCGCCACCGGCGCGGGGGCGGGCACCGGGCAGTCGTCCACGGCGCCGCTGCTCGGCGCGGGCGTCAACTCGAACGCCCCCACGTCGCACCCCGAGCCCGCAGGCCGGTCGAAGCCCCGTTGATCGGTCTGGGAGATGCAGTCGGGGATGGGCACCACGTCGACCAGCACGCTCGACGGGCCGAGGGCGCGGGTGGGCGTGGGCCCGCCGTTGTCGTCCAACGGCTTCAGGTCGAGCGACCCGGCCGACACCGTGCCCACGTCGGTGGCGTCGGTGAACCCGCACGACCCGCTGGTGGCCGCGCTGTAGGCCGACGAGCCCGCGGGCGACGAGCACGCGCCCGCCACCACCGTGGAGTCGGCCACCCAGCCCGCGGGGGCGGTCACGTCGTCGGCCACGGTGGCGAAGACGATCAACAGCGACCCGGCCGGGTCGACGAACAAGCCCGCGCTCGACGGCACGCCGCCGGCCGCGCCGCCCGCCCCGCCCGTGCCGGTCGACCCGGCCGCGCCCGCGGCGCCCGTTGACCCGTTGGTGCCTGCTGCCCCTTGGCTGCCGTTGGTGCCCGTGGCCGCGCCGGGGAAGCCCGCGCCGCCCGTGCCCGTGCCGCCGCCGCCCGCCGGGGCCGTGCCGCCCGGGCCCGGCGTGCCTGCCGCACCCGTCGCCCCGCCCGCGCCACCCGCCCCGCCGCCGCCGGGCTGGTTGAAGACGTCGCCGTCGAACGTCGAGTTCTCGATCACGGTGTCTCCCG
>DASYMT010000219.1:0-4729 GCA_036008925.1 Acidimicrobiales bacterium
GAGGAGATCGCGGTCAGCGAGGAGCGGGCGTCGGAAGGCACCTCGCCGGCGCCACCGCCCGAGCTCGTGCCCGCGCTCGACCCCGACGAGGAGGTGTACCGGGCCCTGGTGCTCGGCGCCCGCGACTACCTCGGCAAGAACGGGTTCAGCGACGTCGTCATCGGGCTGTCCGGCGGGATCGACTCGTCGCTGGTCGCCGCCATCGCCGTCGACGCCATCGGTGCCGAGCACGTGCACGGCGTGTCGATGCCGTCGCGCTATTCGAGCGAAGGGTCTCGGGACGATGCCCGCGTCCTGGCCGACGCGCTGGGCATCGACTTCCGCGCCATCCCCATCGAGCCCGCGCACACGGCCTTGACCGAGATGCTGGCCTCGTCGTTCGAGGGCCGGTCCGAGGACCTGACCGAGGAGAACCTCCAGTCGCGCATCCGGGGCGTCACGCTCATGGCGCTGTCGAACAAGTTCGGCTGGCTGGTGCTGACCACCGGCAACAAGAGCGAGATGGCGGTCGGCTACTCCACGCTCTACGGCGACACCGCGGGCGGCTTCGCCGTCATCAAGGACGTGCCCAAGACCTTGGTGTTCGAACTGTCCCGCCGCACCGGGCGCATCCCCGCCTCGGTGTTGGAGAAGCCGCCGTCGGCCGAGCTTCGGCCCGACCAGCGCGACGACGACTCGCTGCCGCCCTACGACGTGCTCGATCCCATCCTTATGGCCTACGTCGAGGGCGACGTGACCGCGGGCGAGCTGGTCGACGCCGGGCACGACCCCGAGCTGGTGCGGCGCATCGTGCGGCTGGTCGACCTGGCCGAGTACAAGCGCCGTCAGACCCCGCCGGGCGTGCGGGTCACGCCCAAGGCGTTCGGGAAGGACCGGCGGGTCCCGATCACCAACCGCTATCGCGGCTGACCGTTTGCGGGCCCATCTGGCGGTGGCCGCCGCGGCTGTGCTGTTCGGCACGACGTTCCTGGTGGTCAAGGACGCGGTCGAGGTGGCGCCGGTGGCCTCGTTCCTGGGCGTGCGCTTCATGGTCGGCGCGCTGTTGCTGGTGCCCGCGGCCCGGGGCCGGTGGGAGCCCGGCGTGGTGCGGGCGGGCGTCGCGTGCGGGGCCGCGCTGGCGACCGGCTACCTGTTCCAGACCGTCGGCCTCCAGTACACGTCCAGCTCGATGTCGGCCTTCGTGACCTACCTGCTGGTGGTCATCGTGCCCGTGCTGTCGGCCGTGTGGCTGCGCCGCAGGCCGGACGGGCCTGTGGTGCTCGGCGTGGTGCTGGCGGTGGCCGGCCTGGTCGCGCTGACCGGCGGGCTGTCGGGGCTCGGGCGGGGCGAGGTGCTCACCCTCGGCTGCGCCCTCGCCTTCGCCGTGCACATCCTTCTGCTGGCCGGGTTCGCGCCCCGCTTCGACACCGCCGCGCTGAACGTCGTGCAGTTGGCCGTGGTGGGCGGGGCCTGCCTGGCGATCGGGCTGTTCACCGGGGGCTACGGGTTTGCCGGGCGGGCGTGGGTGGCCGCTTTGTACACGGGGGCGGCGACCACGGCGCTGGCGTTCACCCTCCAGGTGTGGGGCCAGCGGCGGGTCGGCCCGTCGCGCACGTCGTTGCTGTTGATGATCGAGCCGGTGTCGGCCGCAGTGCTGGGCGCGGCGACGGGCGAGCACCTGGGCCTGCACGGGGTGGCGGGCGCCGTCCTCATCCTCCTGGGGATCGTGGTGGCCGAAGTGCCAGTCGCCCGGCGGGCCGCGGCTGCGCGAAGCTGACACGAACGTCACCCGAGGAGATCCGATGGCCGATCCGAACAAGGCCCGACCGGCGTTCGCGCCCTGGGACCGCAGAGAGCTGCCCGGCGCCTTCAGCGTGGAGGAGACGGCCCGGCGGGTCGGCCACTACAAGTGGGTCGAGACGCGGCTGTTCGAGGCGCTGGGCGGGTGGGTGGCCACGGTCCCCGAGCTCGACGTGAAGATGCGGCTGGGCACGCACACCTACCAGCACGCATGGCATGCCGACCTGTTCGACAAGCGGCTGCCCGAGCTGCGGGAGATGAACACCGCGCGGCTCACCGCTCCCGCCAACGAGCACATCGAGGCGTTCTTCGAGGCCATGACCGAGCCCGAGGCGCCGGGGCAGACGATCGAGAAGCTGGTGGGCGTGTACCGGGTGCTGATCCCGCACAAGATCGCCGCGTACACGTACCACCTCAACAACACGTCGACCATCACCGACGCGCCCACCATCCGGTCGCTGAAGTTCATCCTCCAAGACGAGTTCGAGGACTGGCGGGACGGCGAGATGCTGCTGCAGTCGCTCATCGAGTCGGAGGAGGAGGTGCAGCGGGCGGCCGGCCATCAGGCCCGGCTTGAGGCCATCATGGTGCGAGCGGGCGGGATCGCCGGGCCGGGCTCATTGGGCTCGGTGGCTGCGCCGGAGGGGGTCTCTGCGTGAGGAAGCACATGCCGCCGAGCGAGTTGGCCCGGGACGGCCGGTTCGTGCGTGTCGACTCGATGGCCCGGTTCCTGGACCCGCGGGTCTCGCGGTCCGGGACTGCGGCCCGGGTGGGCAAGCGGCTCACGCCGGAGCGGCCCGAGGCCCCCGACGCGGCCCGCCAACTGATGCACGGCATCTTCGTGGGCGAGATCCAGGCCCTTGAGGGCGCAGGGCGCACGTGTTGGGACTTCAACGTGGGCGCCGGGGCCGACGAGGTGCCGTTCGAGTTGAAGCTCGACATGGCCCGCCAATGCTGGGACGAGGCCAGGCACTGCGAGATCTCGGTCAAGCTGGGCGACTGGATGGGGACCGAGGTGGGGGAGTTCGGCGAGACCACGTTCCTGTTCGAGGCGGCCTGCAACCCCGACCCGGTGCTGCGGCTGACCGGCGTGAACCGGGCCCTCGAGGGGCTGGCCATCGACGTGTTCAACACCATGCGGGACTTCGGCGAGCTGTCGGGCGACCCGGTGCTGGAGTTCTGCGAGGACTGGATGCTGGCCGACGAGGTGACCCACGTGAAGATGGGCTCGGACTGGCTGCGGCGGCTCACCGCGTCCGACCCCGAGCGGCGGGACCGGGCCCTGGAGTTCCAGCGGGTGGTCGACAAGCTGTTCTCGGGCGGCGGGTTCCGGGGCGAGGAGGAGGACAGCCCGGTGGTGCTGGCCCGCCGCTTCCGGGAGCTGGCCGGGTTCTCGGTCGACGAGATCGACGAGCTGGCCGAGGCCTCCCGCCAGGCCCGGGTCGAGGCCGAGGCCCGGCTGGCCGTCCGGGGGGCGTGAGCGCCGTGGCCGTCGTCACCGTGGTGCCGTCGCAGTTCACGATGGTCGCCTTCTCTGCGTCCGAGATTGCCGCGCTGTCCGGGTCGGTGGCTGATCGGGTAGGCCTGCCCGCCGACCTGCCCATCGCGGTGGAGGTGGACGAGACCACGCCGCTGGGCCGCACCAAGCTGTCGTCGGTGTCGCCCGCCGTCGTCAATGTGCAAAGCGGCGCGTTCGAGAACCCCAAGCAGCTCCGGTCGCTGTCGCCCCGCAATGTGGAGGACGTGCTGGGGCGGATCTTCCACCGGCTGCTCGACCGGCTCTCGCCCGCGTTTGCCGACGCGCCCGCCGACGACGCGTTGACCCTGGCCCAGGCAACGGCGTGGGACACGTACGCGGTGGGGCGGTGCGCGCAGCTCGGCTACGAGCCCCAGAAGCAGCGCCGGCTGTACCACTTCCGCAACCGGCACGGCTTCAACGACGTGGCCGACCGGGTCTTCGAGCGCCTGTGGTCGGCGCCCGCCGGGTCGCTCACGTGGGCCGACATCCTGGCCGCCTGCGAGGAGACCGCGGCGGGGCGGGGCGAGTCGCCCGCCGCGTGACCCGCCCCGTCTGCGGCCGTGCTGATCCCCGTGCTGCGGCCGTACTGAGCCCATGCTGATCGGCGACATCTCGCTGGAGCCCGTGAGTGACGGGGTGTGCCGGCTGCCGCCTGCGTTCTATGTGGGGCTCGACTGGTCGACGCACGCGGACCTGCTCACGCCTGACGGGTTCCTGGAGATCCCGATCGGGTGCTTCCTCATGCGCTCCGGCGACCGGGTGGTGCTGCTCGACGCCGGGCTCGGGGCCCGTTCCGACGTCGACTGGGCCGTCGGCGGCTTGTTGCCCGCCGCACTCGCTTCGGCGGGCGTGTCGGCGGCCGACATCGACACCGTCGTGTGCACCCATCTGCACCTCGACCACGTGGGCTGGCTGGTGGTCGACGGCCAGCCGTACTTTCCCAACGCCGACGTCCGGTTCGGGTTGGCAGACTGGTCTGTCTTCGTCGACAGCCCCCGAGCCGACCCCGCCGTCGCCGCGGCCATGCGCCTGCTCGACTCGCAGGGCCGGCTGTCGCCCATCGAGGGGGACGACGTCTCGCTGGCCCCGGGCCTGACCGCTCGTCACACACCCGGTCATACGCCGGGCCACTACGGGCTGGTCGTATCGTCGGGGGAGGAGCGGGCCGTGTTGCTGGGCGACGCGGTCGAGTGCCCGCTGCAACTCGACGAGCCGGACTTCTACGCCATCAGCGACGTGGACCCCGAGCTGGGGCGCCGGACGCGTGAGGCGCTGTGGCGGGAGTTGGAGGGCACCAACGCCCTGGTTGGCGCGGCCCACTTCCCGGGCTTGGAGTTCGGCCGGGTGCTGACCGGCGCCGGCACCCGCTGGTTCCCGCTCTCCTAATCAGCCTGCCCCCTGCCCCGCTTGGCCGCCGTGCCCGCCCGTCCG
>DASYMT010000220.1:0-2561 GCA_036008925.1 Acidimicrobiales bacterium
GGGCCGCAAGCGGGTGTGCGTGGTGAGCCTGGAGTCGCCCCACGGCCTGCGCACCATCGTCCCCATCGGCGCGGTGATGCCCCTCGACCGGGGCTCGGCGGGCGCGGTGCTGCGGGGCGACGCGCCCCGGGGCTGGGCTCAGAGCGTGGAGGAGCGCGAGCGCGGGGTGGCCTCGGTCAGCGCGCCGGTGATGCACGGCGATGAGGTGTGCGCCGCCGTCTCCGTGTCAGGCCCCATCGACCGCACCACCCGCAACCCCGGGCGCAAGTACGCGGTGGCGGTGCTGGAGGCGGCCCGGCAGGTCGAGGAGTCGATGGGGTGGCGCTGAGGCGGGGCCGCAGGCGGGGCCTCGACGAGCTGGACCGCAGCATCGTCGCCCTCGCCGTCCCCGCCCTCGGCGCACTGGCCGTCGAGCCCCTCTACGTCCTGGCCGACACCGCCATCGTGGGCCGCCTGGGCACCACGCCGCTGGGCGGCCTGGCCATCGCCTCCACCGTGCTCAACGCCCTGGTGTGGATGAGCAACGTGCTGTCCTTCGGGACGACCTCGCGGGTGGCCCGCCTCACCGGCCAGGGCGACCATGCCGGCGCCCACCGGGTGGCGGCCCAGGGGCTCTGGCTCTGCATCGTGATCGGCCTGCCCGCGGCGGGCGGGGTGGCCCTGCTGGCCCGCCCGGTGGCCGCCGCCCTGGGCGGCCGGGGCGAGGTGCTCGACGCGGCCACCACCTATCTGCGCATCAGCGCCGCGGGCATCCCCTTCATCCTGGTGGCCCTGCTCGGGCACGGCTGGTTCCGCGGTCGCTCGGACACCCGCACGCCGCTGCGCATCGTGGTGGTGGCCAACCTGTTGAACATCGGGCTCGAGGTGCTGTTCGTGTACGGCTTCCACTGGGGGGTGGCGGGCTCGGCGTGGGGGACGGTGGCCGCCCAGGTGGTCACGGCCTGCTGGTTTCTCGCCCTCGGCGTGGCCCGGCTGGCCCGCCCCGAGTGGGACGAGATGCGGCGGCTGCTGGTCATCGGGCGCGACCTGTTCGTCCGCACCGCGGCGCTGTTGAGCGTGCTGGCGTTGTCGACCGCGGTGGCCGCCCGCGTCTCGCCCGCCACCTTGGGCGGGCACCAGATCGCCTTGCAGTTCTTCGCCCTGTTGGCCTTGTCGGTGGACGCGCTGGCCATCACCGCCCAGGCCATGGTGGGCACTCGGCTGGGCGCGGGCGACGAGACGGGCGCGCTGCATGTGGCCCGCAGGCTGGTGCGCATCGGCCTGTACGTCGGCGCCGCGGTGGGGCTGGTCGTCATCGCCTTGTCCCCGTTGGTGCCGCACGGGTTCAGCGCCGACGGCCGGGTGGTCCGCCAAGCCACCGCCGCCCTGGTGCTGCTCGGCGCACTACAGGTGCCCGCCGCCATCGCCTTCGTGCTCGACGGCGTGCTGATGGGGGCGTCGGACTTCCGCTTCCTCAAGTGGACCACCCTCGCCGGCGCGCTGGCCTTCCTGCCCTTCGCCGGGGCCGTGCTGGTGTGGCACCGCCTCGGCATCGTCGGCATCTGGGCCGGGCTGCTGGTGTGGATGTCGGCCCGGTCGGTGGTGAGCCTGCGCCGGTTCAGCCGTGGGCGCTGGGCTGTGCAGCCGCTCGGGTAGCCACCTCGGTACACGCCTGCACGAGGGCAGGCACGAAGCGGCGGGCCGCGGTCACGCACGCGGCATGGTCGCCCTCCACCATGTGGATGGACGAGCCCGGAATGGCCTCGGCCAGGCGGAGCTGGCGGGCGGGCGCCACCAACTGGTCGCGGGCGGTGACCACGACCGCAGTGGGCACGTCGACCTCGCCGATCCACGCCGACGAGCGGAAGCGGGTCACGGCCGACGCGGCCTGGAGGATGGTCGCGGCATCGCCCCGGCGGAACTCGGCAGCGGCCCACTCGGCCAACGGGCGGCCCTGGGTGCGGGTGCTGATGAAGGTCTCGGCCATCCGGTTGCGCAGGCCCGCGGGCGTGAGGCGGGCGGCGGCCGAGAGGGGGAGCAGGCCGGAGACGAGCAGGCGGGTGCGGGGGTCGCGGGAGGCGAAGCCGCGGGCGGTGGCGCACAACACCAGCCCGCTCACCCGGTCGCGGTGGCGGCGCCAGGCGAGCTGGGCGATGGGCCCGCCCATGGAGTAGCCGACCGGGATGATGCGGTCGAGGCCGAGCACGTCGGCCAGGGCGGCCACGTCGTCGGCGCAGTCCTCCAGCCGGAACGGCCGCCAGGTGCGGATGCCCCGGCCGTGGCCCCGGTGGTCCATGGCCACCACCCGGAAGCGGCGGCCCAGGGCCTCGTAGGCGGTGAACCAGTTCACGTCGGCCGTGGCGGCCAGGCCGTGCAGCAGAACGACCGTCGGCCCGTTGTCCGGCGAGGGGCCGGGCAGCTCGCGGATGAAGGTGCGCCCCCTGCCGGGCAGGCTGACGACCCGGCCGGGCGGCAGCCACGGCGCCCCCGCGGGCTCGGCCCCGTCGGAGCCAGCGGCGTCGTCGGCCAGGGCGCTCATCGCCCCCCTTCTTACCCCCTCCGCGAACGTTGGTATGGAATCC
>DASYMT010000221.1:0-4632 GCA_036008925.1 Acidimicrobiales bacterium
CACGCTGCTGCTCGACGACTTCTGCGGCGATTTCCACGACTGGTTCGGCCCCAAGATGGGGGCCACCGCATACCTGGGCGACCACGTGGTGTCGTGCCAGTTCGACGTGGCGGGCAACCCGGCCAGCCGCGTCTTCTACAAGCTGCTCGGCACCAGCGCCCCGTCGATGTTCCACCACATCGACCGCACGGGGATGGACGCGGCCATGTACGAGCGCATGGCCCGCACCTCCACATGCGAGATCGTGGACGCCAAGATCGAGTCGATCGACTACAACGCGGTGACCGACAAGGTGGACGAGATCGGCCTGTCGAACGGCCACACGCTGCGGCCCCGGATCGTGTTCGACTGCACCAACCACAAGCGGGCCGTGCCGCAGGCCGCGGGCGTGCCCGTGCAGACGGTGGGCGTGCCCCAGCGCGTCATCTACACGCACTACCACCCGACGGGCGGCGTGGTGGCCGAGCCCCGGCCCGCGTACGACCTGTCCACCAACCTCGTGCGTCTGTTCCGCGAGATCGACGGCATCGACGCGGTGGCGTGGTACATCCCCATCCCCACCTACCTGTCGGTGGGCGTGAGCATGGCCGCCGACTCCAACGACCTGGGTGACGACGAGGTACTGGCCTGCGTGGAGCGGGCCTACGCGGCCCGGGGCATCCGCTACCGCGGCTACTACCCGGACACCGCGCCGGTGATGACCCTGCACCACCGGTACTTCGTGCACGACCGGGCCGCGGGCGCCAACTGGCTGCTGGCGGGCCAGACCTATGCGTCGGTCTGGTGGATGGCGGGCGCGGGCGTGGGCACGTCGTTCGTGGCCGGCCGCATGGCCGCCGACTTCGCCACCGACCCGGCCCGCACGGGACGGGCCTACGGGGCCCTGCTCAAGAACCTGCTCCCGATCCACAACACCTTCGACTGGATGGCCACGGCCACCTTGGAGGAGGTCACGGCCGAGAGCATGCGCAGGTTCTCGGACGGCTTCATCCGCACCAACGTCGTCCGCCTGGCCAAGTCGGCCCAGGCCAACAAGCGGGCCGTGCCCAGGACGTGCGGCCGGCTGCTCGAGGTCCTGGTCGACAAGGAGCTCGTGCTCAAGGACTTCTGCGACGTCGTCACCGCGCCGCTGGCCGACCAGACCGAGAGCGTGTTCGGCCCCGAGCCGGGCACCGACGCGGCGGCCGAGGCCGTCGAGGTGGTGCTGCGCCTGGCCGACGTGATCTCCGGCCGGCTGCCGGTCGAGACGGTCGACGACCTGCTCGACGAAAAGGTCGTGAGCCACCTCGACGGCATCACCGTGAGGGGCCGCAAGACGTGGAGGACATGGCTGGGCCACCTGCGCTCACGGGCCCCGTCGCTGGAGCTGGCCGACGCCGCCGCGGCGATGGGGTCCGACGGCCGTATCACCCTGCGGGGGCACTGGTCGGACCACCGCCGCGCCGCGCCCGAGGAGGCCACGGCCGCCTACCGGGTCAAGGACGGGCGCATCACCGAGATCTGGACCACCAGCGACAACTACACGTTCGTCTTCGGCCCGATGATGAAGCGCCCGTACGGCAAGTACGTGGCCTCGTTGCAGGCCGGCCTCTGGGCCCGTCGGGCCCGCACGGGCTCACGTCAGCACTAGCCCGAGCCCGCCCGCCGCCACCGCCTCGGCCGCGGTGGCCCGGCCGATCTCGAACAGCCGGTCGAGGTGCTGGAAGTCGATCAGGCCCACGCCCGCCACATCGGGGCGGATGACCAGCGCGGCCTCCTCGGACTGGGCCTGAGCCAGCCGCCTGCTGCCCAACGTGGCCGCCCCGCCCAGCGTCTCCATGATGGTGGGCAGCCTGCCCTTGGCCGCCGCGGCCGCGCCGACCAGGCTCGACCCGGCCATGGCGTCCACGCCGATCACCGGCCCTTCGCCCGTGGCCGCCATCACGCCGACCGGGAAGTTGTCGAGGACGCCGCCGTCGACGAGCACGCGCCCCTCGAAGGGGACGGGCGGGGCCCAGCCCGGGATCGACATGCTGGCCCCCACCGTGCTGATGACGTCGCCTCGGCGGTGGACGACGGCCTCGCCCGCGGCCAAATCCGCGGTGACGCAGAAGAAGTCGAGGTCGAGGTCTTCGATGTGGGCGGGGCCGAAGAGGCGCAGCATCATGGCGTTGGCCCGCCTGCCCCGGGCCAGCGACACGAGGGGCACGGAGAAGTCGTTGAACGGCTTGCGCTGGACCAGCTCACGCCGGCACAGCTCCACCACCTCTGCGGGCTGATGGCCCATGGCGAACAGCGCGCCCACGAAGGCGCCCATGCTCGTGCCTCCCACCCGGTCGATGACGATGCCCGCGTCGAGCAGGCCTTGGATGGCGCCGATGTGGGCCAGGCCCCGGGCGCCGCCGCCGGACAGCACGAGCCCCACCGACCGGCCCGTCACCCGCCGGGTGAGCACGCCGATCGCCTCGGTCAGCGAGGCGCATGAGGGCAGGTAGTAGTGGGCCCGGGGGGCGAGCCGGTCGAGCCAGCCCCGGCGGGTCTCGGGCGACGACGGCTCCGCGAACACCAGCTCGCACCCCCGCAACTGCGTGCGGCTGCCTTCGTAGGTGGGCGGCGGGGCCTGCTCCGACCCGGCCACGCCCAGGATGCGGTCCGCCTGCCGGGCGCAGAACGCGGTCCACGGGCTGGGCCGCACGGACGGGTCGGTCTCCAGCACCACGAACTCGTGGCCGTGCTCCAACTCGTCCAGCCTGCGGCCCAGGGCGGGGAAGTCGTCGGCCTCGGGCGGCCGGTCGAAGTCGTCGGTCGACCACACCGCGGTTGGCCCCCACTCGGCCAGTCGGGCCACCAGCTCGTCGCGCACGCGGGCGATGGAGACCTCGAGGCCGACCGGCACCAACGCCAGCACCGACCGCTTCATCTTGGGCCGGAACCGGGAGAAGGTGCCCGACGCGGCCAGCATCCGGCCCAGGTCGGTGAGCAGTGCGGCGCTGAACGCGGGGTCGGAGGTGAGGCCGAGGAAGTCGTCGCCGCCCACGAGGACGAGCTCGGCATCGCGGCGGGCCACGGCCGACACCGCGTGGGGCTCGCCCGCCAACAGGCTCACCTCGCCCAGGGTGGCGCCTGCGGCCACCGATCCGATCTGCACCTCGTCCTTCCACAGCTCGAGGCGGCCGGTGCGCACCAGGTACAGGCCCCTCGGCTGGTCGCCCTGCCGGAAGGCCCACTCGCCCGCGGGCACCTGCACGACCCGGGCCCCGGCGGCCAGCCGGCGGCGGCGCCCGTCGTCGAGGCGGGCGAACATCGGGAACTGCCCGAGGAAGCCGGCCAACGCGGCGCTGTCGTCCAAGGTGCGTCATTATGCAGTGGTGACCGCAGACGCCGCGTCCCGGCTGGAGGGGATCATCGGTCTGGCCTTGGGCGCGCAGGCGCTGGGCTACAAGGACCCGGCCGGGCTCGACGCCTTCCTGGCCGACGCCGACCCCGAGTTCGTGGGCTTCGGGGTGGAGGGCGCGGCCATGGGCCTGTTCATGCGCTCGGTCAAGCGGGACGACGCCGACGCGCTGGCCGCCTTCCGGGCCGGGCCGTGGGGCTGTTACGCGGCGCTCGTCTACGCAGGGATCGGCCTGGGCATGGGCGAGCTGCACGTGCCGGTCGAGCCGTTCGTGGCCGAGGCGGGCGACGTGATGGCCGCCTTCACGGTCGACGGGTACGGCTTCCACTTCGGGCTCAACGCGCCCGGCGTGCACTTGCAGGGCCAGCCCTGGCCCGACGGGGTGGCGGGCGACATGGGCAGGCTGTTCGACGTGGGCCTGGCCCGGTCGCTCTGGTTCGGCTCGGCTGCCGACCCGGCCGCGGTGGTGGCGGGGGTGTCGTTGTTCGCGGCGGAGCGGCGGGACGACCTGTGGGCGGGCATCGGCTTCGCCGCCACCTACGCAGGCGGGTCGAGCGAGTCGGGCTTCGCGCTGTTGCTCGACACCGCGGGGCCGTCGTCGCCGTCGCTGGCCGCGGGCTCGGCGCTGGCCTCGTATGTGCGGACACAGTGCGGCAACCCGGTGGCGTCGACCGACGCGGCGTGTCAGCGGCTTACGGGCCTGTCGACGTCGTCGGCCCATGCATTGTGCGCGGCGACGGCGGGGGAGGACGTGTCGGCGGGCGGGTTCCTGGCCTGGCGGGGTCGGATGGCGGAGGGTCTGTAACTGAGGGCTGGACTGAGGGCTGGACCGAGCATTGGGGGGCGGAGCAGTGGCTGAGCAAAGCGAGTGGCGGCAGAGCGCCTGCATCCTGTGCGAGTGCAACTGCGGCATCGAGATCCGGCTGGGGGCCGACGGCGGCTTCGAGCGCATCCGGGGCGACAAGGCCCATCCCGGCTCGCAGGGCTACACGTGCGAGAAGGCGCTGCGGCTGGCCCACTACCAAGGGGGCAAGGACCGGCTCCTGCACCCGTTGCGGCGGCGGCCCGACGGGACGTACGAGGAGGTCGACTGGGACACCGCCATCCGCGAGGTGGCCGAAAGGTTCGCCGCCGTGCGGGCCGCTCACGGCGGCGAGTCGATCTTCTACTACGGGGGCGGCGGGCAGGGGAACCACCTGGGCGGCGCGTATGCGGGCGCCACCATGCGGGCGTTGGGGGCGCGCTATCGGTCGAATGCC
>DASYMT010000222.1:0-3756 GCA_036008925.1 Acidimicrobiales bacterium
TACATCATCGACCACGTCCCCGCGGGCACCACCTTCAGCCGGGGCATCGAGGTCAGCAACGGCACCGACCGCGACGCCACCATCGCCCTCTACCCGGCCGCCGCCACCCTCCAGAACGGCGAGTTCGTGCCCGCCAGCGGCAAGACGGGCAACGAGCTGAGCAAGTGGATCACCATCGAGCCCGCCAGCCTCGCCATCCCCAAGGGGGGCAAGGCCACGGCCAAGGTCACCGTCGCCGTACCCGGCGACGCCATCCCCGGCGAGCGCTACGCGGTGGCCCTGGCCGAGCTGCCGCCGCCCCCGGGGCAGGGCCTGGTGGGCCTGGCCTCGCGCGTCGGTATCCGCGTCTACCTCTCGGTCGGCCCCGGCAACGAGCCCCCGACCGACTTCGACCTGAAGACGTTCGAGCCCATCTCCACCGACGGCAAGCCCGGCGTGTCCATCCACTCGTGCAACACGGGCGGGCGGGCCATCGACCTGGGCGGCTCCATCAAGCTGGCGGGCGGCCCCGGCGGCATCTCGGCGGGCCCGTTCGACAGCACCCAGCCCGCCACCGTGTCGCCCGGCGACTGCCAGGACCTGAAGATCCTCCTCGACCCCAAGCTCCCCCGCGGCCCGTGGAACGCCACCGCCGCGCTGCGCTCGGGCACCAGGGAGAAGACGGCCACGGCCACCATCACGTTCCCCAACCCGGGTGAGAAGGCCAAGCCGGTACCGGCCAAGACGGCGGGGGCCAAGGGCTCGCCCTTCCTGCCCGTCGCCGCCGCCCTCATCCTGGCCACCGGCCTGGCCGCCTTCGCCCTGTCCCGGCGACGGCGCCGAGAAGCGGCGTAGCCAGCAGCTAGGTAGGCAGCAGCTAGGCTAGGTAGGCAGCAGCCCGGCCTGCTGGAGGGCGATGCGGAAGTCGTGGGGGTTCGACGCCGCGGCCATGGCCGAGCGCAGGTCGACAAGCCCGTTCTTGAACAGGTTGAACACGCTCTGGTCGAAGGTCTGCATGCCGTAGTACTCGCCGTCGGCGATGATCTCCTCGATCGACTCGGCGCTGCCCTGGTTGGGGTCCACGATGCGGTCGAAGATGCGGCCGGTCATGACCAGCACCTCGACCGAGGGCACCCGGCCCTTGCCGTCGGCCCGCTCGAGCAGGCGCTGCGAGATCACGCCCCGCAGCGACGACGCCAACGTGAGGCGCACCTGCTTCTGCTGGTGGGGCGGGAAGAAGTCCACGATGCGGTTCACCGTCTCGACCGCGTTGGTCGTGTGCAGGGTCGACAGCACCAGGTGGCCGGTCTCGGCCGCGGCCAGGGCGGCCCACACGGTCTCGGGGTCGCGCATCTCGCCGATGAAGATCACGTCGGGGTCCTGGCGCAGCACGCGCTTCATGGCCATGGCGTAGTCGGACGTGTCGGTGCCGATCTCGCGCTGGTTGATGATCGAGCGCTTGTCCACGTGGAGGACCTCGATGGGGTCCTCGATGGTGACCACGTTGACCGCCTTGGTCTCGTTGATGTGGTCGATCATGGCGGCGATCGACGTCGTCTTGCCCGAGCCGGTGGGCCCGGTGACCAGGACGAGCCCACGCGGCTCCTCGGCCAGTCGGCGCACGACCGACGGCAGCCCCAGGCTCTCGAACGAAGGAATGCCGGGGAGCACCCGGCGGAACACGAGGCCCACCGAGCCCCGCTGGCGGAACACGTTCACCCGGAAGCGGCCCAGGCCCGGCAGCGACAGGGCGAAGTCGGCCTCGCTGGTGTCCACGAACTCGTCGGCCCGGTCCTTGGGCAGGATCTGGAACGCCATGCGCTCGGCATCGGCAGGCGAGATGCGCTCGAAGGGGGCGGGGGCGAGATGGCCGTCTACCCGGACATGCGGGGGCGAGCCCACTTTCACATGGAGGTCAGAACCGCGCTGCTCGACCGTGTACCGGAGCAGCTCGTTGAGATCGAGCACGTCTCAATTGTCGGCAAGCTCACGCTCGACCCTGAGCCGGCGCACCGCCTCCACCGCGTCGAGCCCCCGCCCCGCCCCGGTGGCAGGCTCCGGCCGCACCGGCGCCCCGGCCAGCGCCGCCACGCACGCCCCCGCCGAGGCGCCCAGCGCCTCCAGGTCGTAGCCCCCCTCCAGGAAGGCCAGCCGCATGGGGGCCAGGCCCATGGCCGCCCGGGTCAGGTCGGTGTAGTCCCCGGCCGACAGGCCGAGGTCGGTGAGCGGGTCGAAGCGGTGGCCGTCGAAGCCCGCGGACACAAGCACCCAAGTCGGGGCAAACCGCTCGGCCGCGGGGGCCACGATGACGTCCAGGGCGGCCCGGTAGGCGTCCCCGGTGGTGCCCGGCGGCAGCGGCACGTTGATCGTCGTGGCCCGGTTCTCGCCCGGTCCGCCTGAGCCCGGGTAGAACCCCGCCCCGTACTGGTGCATGGACACGAACAGCACCCGGTCGTCGTCCCAGAAGGCGTCCTGGGTGCCGTTGCCGTGGTGGGCGTCCCAGTCCACGATCAGCACCCGCTCGCCCCGCTCGGCCAGCACGGCCGCGGCCACTGCGATGTTGTTGAGCAGGCAGAACCCCATGGCCGTGGACGGGCGGGCGTGGTGCCCGGGCGGGCGCACGGCCAGGAAGGCGGCATCGGCCTCGCCCCGGTCGATGTGCTCGATGGCCGTCGGCCCCGCCCCCGCGGCCAGCACCGCCGCGTCCCAGGAGGCCTGCACCACCACCGTGTCGGCGTCCAGGTGCCCGCCCCCGGTGGCGCAGTAGTGCTCCAAGGCCGACGTGTACTGCTGCGGGTGTACCAACGAAAGCTCGGCCCCGGTGGCGGGCCGGGGCTCGACCGGCACGAGGGCGTCGGACACGCCCGCGTCCCGCACGCCCGCCAGCACCGCCTCGAGCCGGGCGGGCCGCTCGGGGTGGCCCGGCCCAGTGGCATGGTCGAGGAATCGCGGGTGGGTGACCAGCAGCACCGGCATCGTCACGAGGGTAGGGCCTCACTAGGGTTGCACCCGCCGTGACTGCCGAGGTCGACGTGATCCGCTGGGGGACGGAGCGGGCCCGAACCAGCCCGTGGCGCGGCGACGGCAGCGTCGCCTACCTCACCCCGATGCCCGACTCGCCCATCCCGTCGGCCGGCTTCGTGCGCCGCTGCTGCGACCTGCTCACGGCCCGGGGCTACACGCGGGTGGTCACCAGCGCCCTGTCGGCGGCCGAGCAGGCGGGCTTCCGGGAGGCGGGCTTCGAGGTGGGCGAGGAGCTGCACCTCCTGGCCCACGACCTGCGGACCCTGCCGCCCGTCCCCGGCGTGCCCGCCCGGCTGCGGCGGGCCGTGGCGGCCGACCGGCCCGTCGTGCTCGACATCGACGAGGCCGCCTTCCCGCCCTTCTGGCAGTTGGGCGAGGCCGGCCTGGACGACGCCCTGCGGGCCACGCCCAAGGCCCGCTTCCGGGTGGCCGAGCTGCCCGACACGACGTTGGCCGGGTACGCGGTCACCGGCCGGGCCGGGCGGCGGGGGTTCGTGCAGCGGCTGGCCGTGCGCCCCGACCAGCGGGGCCAGGGGATGGCCCAGGCCCTGGTGCTCGACGGGCTGCGCTGGCTGCGGCGCTGGCGGGTGGAGCGGGCCGTGGTCAACACCCAGCTCGACAACGCCGCCGCCCTCGCCCTCTACGAGCGGCTCGGGTTCCGCCGGGAGCCCACCGGCCTGAGCGTGCTGACCTGCGGCCTGTCCCGGTGAGCCCACTCACCCGCGGCGCCCTGATGGCGGCCGCCGTCCTGCT
>DASYMT010000223.1:0-12620 GCA_036008925.1 Acidimicrobiales bacterium
GCGCTCCGACAGCCCCCAGTCGGCGTGGACGACGGCCCGATGGCGCACCTGCTCCTTGATCCGCCCGATCTGGGACAGCACCTCGTCGGGGAGGACGAGGTCCTCGGCCCTGGCCTTGGGCTCGACCCGCAGCGCCAGCAGGTCGAGCCGGGGCCGGCTGTTCCGCAGGGCGGCCTGCCAGAGCTTGTCGTCGTCATCGCCCTCGTCGTCGACCACCAGGCTGCGGATCGACAAGAGGTCGAGGTCGAACTGGGCGGCCAGGCCCGCGGCCGTGGCTTGGCGGTCCGGGCCGAGCATCGACGACCAGGCCGTGCGCTGCTCGGCCGTGGTCGGCCCCGGCACGTCGAGCACGAGCATGCCCGGCCCGAGGTTCGACCAGACCTCGCGGGTGTCGAGGAACACCAGGCCGTGGGCCCGGCTGAGCAGCCGGTCGACCGAGGCGCGGGTGTCGACCGCGGCGTCCCCCACGTCGTCCGAGGCGTCGAGGTACAGCGCCACCGGCGAGAGCAGCGCGTCGCGCTCCCACAGCCGGATCACGGTGTCGAGGTCGCGACCCGGCCCCGGCAGGTTGGTGATCGGCACGCGCAGCGGATAGCGGCCCACCTCGGTGGCGGCCCGCTCGGCCACCAGCCGCTTGCTGACCGAGTCCGGGCCGACCAGGTTCACGACCACCGGCCCGCCCGGGGCGCCCTCGATCCGGGCCCGGACGGCGTCCACCGCGGCCTGCTGCGAAGGCGCGATGCCGATCTCGCCCTCCCCGGTGGCCATGGGCGCCAGCAGGGCGGCCAGGCGCTCGTCGAGGTGGTCGAAGCCCTTCACGAAGTTGACCACCCGCTCGTCGGCCCGCAGCCTGCCGTTGACCACGCCGGGCTCGGCGTCGACCGTCACCAGTTGGAGTCGGCGCAGCAGCCCGTGGGGGCCGAGGGCGTCCCACGTCGGCTGGTCGAACAGGCGCAGGGCCAGGGCGAAGGTGGGGAAGGCGCCCGCGTGGCCGGGTTGGGCCCGTCCGCACAGCGGGCCGATGCGGGGGTCGAGCTCGGCGCCCACCGCCAGCAGCAGCACGTCGCGCTCGAAGTCGGACAGGCCCAGGCGGCGGGCCAGCTCGACGTGGGCAGGGGGCGGCTCGCCCACCGCGTCGGCCTCGGCCGCGGCGGACGCCGCGGGCGAGCGGGCAGGGGCGGGGGCGGGCGCCGCCGTCGGGGACCCGGCCTCGGGCTCGGGCTCGGGTGGGGGTGCAGGTTGCGGCCCGGACGGCTCCGACGCCTCTGATGCCTCCGACGCGGGACCCGGCGCGGGCTCCGGCTGGTGGCCGGCCCGGCTGAAGAACAGGGTCCAGAACGAACGGGGCCGGGGGTCGGGCGGGGCGGGCTTCGGAGCCGGGGGGGGCAGCGGGACGGTTGGAGGCGGCGGCGCAGTCGGGGCCGCGATGGCGGTCGGCTCGCCCAGGCCGGCCAGGCGGTCGCGCAGCCAGGCCAGCGCGTCGGCCAGGTAGTCGGTGTTGCGCTGCTCCCAACGCTGCCGGGGCCAGTCGGTCACGGGAGGGTGACCTCCTGGGCCGGGTCCCACGCGGTGGGCAGCGGGACGGCCGGGTCCGGGTCGGGATCGGCCAGCGGGATCGAGTCGACGCCGTCCACCCGCACCCGCACGACGAAGGTGGTGGCCGCCGGCGGCGCGGGGACGACGAAGGCCACGTCGGCGCCCGCCTGCACGGGGGGGACCGCGGCCACCTGGCGGTCGCCCAGCAAGAGCACGACGGCCTGGTCGTCGACGATGCGGTCGCAGGGGATCGACACCTCCACACCCCCGGTCACCGGCTGCGTGCCGACCGGGCCGAGCCGGGTGGCCACCGCCACCGGCAGCGTGTTGCTGATCATGGGCGGGTCGGCGCCCTGGCCCAGGTGGACGGCGACGGTGGCGAACCCGGGCGGGATGCCCGCGGGGAGCTCGACCAGCACCTCGCGGTCGGTCGACCCGGCCGCCACCGGCTGCACGATCGACGCGCCGGGGGCCAGGCGGGGGTGGCGGAACACCGCCGTCACCCCGTCGCCGCCCAGGTGCTCGCCGTGGACGACCAGGCGGTCGCCGGTGCGGGCCGGAAGCGACTCGTTGCCCCGCCACGCCTCCACCGACAGCGCGTGCAGGACGGGGGCCCGGCCCGCGGTGACACGAGGCCCGCGGTCACGGCCGTCGGCGTCCACCGGGCCGCGGCCCCGGCGCAGCACCGGCAAGGCGGCCCGGCCGGGCGCGGCGGTGTCGATCAACACGACCGAGGCCTGGTACCCGACGGACAGCCGGTAGTTCGTCTGAAACGCGGTCCAGAGCTTGGACACCTCTTCGAGGCTGAGGTGCACGGGCGTCAGGCGGACCCGCTCGCACTGCTGGTGCACACCCGCCGCGGCCATGGCGCTCTCCAGCGCGTCGGGGGTCAGCACCGGTTGGTCGTGCAGGATGCGCATGGCCTCGCCCAGCAGGCCGTGGGCATGGGCGTCGTCGTCCTCCACGTCGCCCCAGGCGGTGAGGAGGTAGCGCAGGTCGAGGGCGAGGGGCGGGTGCAGGCCGCTGCCACCCCGCTGCGTGGGCGGCTCCATGTTGCGCATGGCCCCGTTGGGGACGACCTCGTAGAGGTAGAGGTTGAGCTGCGGCGTGGGGTTGCCCGAGCGCACCCGGTCGAGGGCGCCGGCGGTGACGGACTGGGTGACCGGCGCCAGCACGTTGCGCAGCGTGGTGGTCACAGCCTCGATGGCGGCCGACGTGCTCATGCCTTCACGCCTCGTCGCGCGCCCGGCGGCGCAGGTACGCCTCGAGCGTGGTGACGGCGGGCGACCCGGCACGACGGGGCGGCGCGGGCCTGGCCCCGTGGGCGTCGACGGCCCGCACCTCCACCCGGCCGATGGTGACGTGCACCACGGGCTCAGTCTGGGGGGCGGACGGGCCGGCCTCGACCCGCCTGCTGGGAGGGGCCACCGGCGGGGGGGTCGCAGGCCGGAGCTGCGGTGGGGCGATCCGCCCGGGGGCTCTCGACGCCGACACGGCCGGGCCGATGCGCTCGACGGGCGCGGACCGAAAGGCCGGACCACCGGGGCCGGCGCGGTCTGCGACCGCGGGGTGCGGGCGGGGCGCGTCCTCCGGGCGGGCCGACACCTCGACCTCGACGACGCGCTCGACCACCGTCGCCGCCGGCGGACGGGCGGGGCCGTCGTTCGGCGGACGCCCTGAGGCCCCGTCGGGGGCCGCACGCAAGGGCCGCCGGTCGCCCGGGTCGGGCTCGGGCCGGTCAGGACGGTCGGGGCGCTCCAGCGCGGAGGCCCGCAGAGGCAGGTTTGGAGAGATGGGCGGCACGTCCCCTTCCACAGGTCGGGGACGCGTTCGAGACGGCGGCGTCGGCGCGTCGACCGCGGCCACAGCGTCGTCCTCCGAGACGGCGTCGTCGGCGTCCCATGCCGACTGCGCCTGCTCGAAGACGGACGCGGACCGAGGCCGCAGCGCGCCAGACGGAGCGCCTTCCAGGCCGCCCACACGGGCCGACAGCCGCGCCAGCATCCCGGTCATGCCTGGGCCAGCTCCAGGTAGCGGCGGCGCCGCCAGGGGCTGAGGGCCAGGATGTCCGGCTCGCGCCAGCCGTATGCCCGAGCGAGCACGTCGACCTCGGCCAGCATCCGGCGGGCCGCGTGGTCGACCTCCTCCCACACGAACGAGGCCAGGTCGAACGGGGCCCGCCATGCCGCGCCGCAGCCGGGGCAGGCCAGCGACAGCACCACGTCGGCGCACGGGTCCGCCTCGGCCAAGGCCGCCTCCATGGCGTCCCGCACGGCCCGCGGCAGCGAGGCGGCAGCCACCGGGCCGCCGTCGTGGGCGGCCCGCACCACCGAGCGCTCGAACAGGAAGGCCTCGACGTCGTCGGCCGCCCGCGCCGCGGCCAGGTCGCCCGTGGTCAGCGGGCGGCACGCCACCGCGAAGCCGTCGACCGCCACCTCGATCTCCGTCGATCCGCCGGACCGGTGGGGCCCGTCGGCGCGCTCGGCGCCGTCCTCGGGCCACAGGTCGCGCACGTCGAACGACGTCTCGACCGGCTCGGCGCACGACGGGCACGTGGTGGTGGCCTCCCCCACCGGGCCCGCCAGCCACTGGCGCCGCGCGCCGAGACGGACGTCGCGCCGGCCGAGCGGCTCGCCCTCCAGCTCGGTGAGCGTGTGCTCCGGATCGGTGGCGCGCAGCAGGTGCAGCGGCCGCACGGCGGGGCCGGCCGCGGACGCCTCCTCCCACGCGTCGAGCAACCGGGCCGGAGTGAGCGGGCTCACGCCTGCTTGGCCTCCTCGGTGGGCTCGCCCACGTCGAGGTCTCGCTCCCATCCCTCGTTCTCCAGCTTCAAGGTCTGGATGGCGACCGCGTTGGCGTTGGCGTCGAGGTCCGGCAGGGCGTGGTACTCCGACACCCAGCAGCGGAAGATCTTGTAGGCCATGGCAAGCTGGCCCGCCTCGTTGTAGAGCTCGAGGATCAGGTCCTTGCGGAAGTCCTTGAGCGATACCTCGGACCCCACCGAGTCGAAGTCCCAGACCTTGTTCGCCCAGTTCTCGAACTCGAGGTCGTGGGTGACGCCGCGCTCCAGCGTGATGGGTTCGTAGTCGGTGCGGCCGGGCGACTTCCGCGTGCTCGACGGGTCACCTCCCTCGCGGTGCTTGACGACTTCCGTCGTGCGCTTGAGGGAGCCGACCTTGCTCACCCCGAGCACGTACCGGTTGTCCCAACGGACGCGGAACTTGAAGTTCTTGTACGGGTCGAACCGGTGGGTGTTCACCGTGAACTGCGCCATGTCGCCTCCTACGTCTCGATCTGGCCGGCCATCTGCTGGAGCCGGATGACAACGAACTCAGCCGGCTTCAACGGGGCGAACCCCACGTGGATGTTCACGACGCCCAGGTTCCGGTCGGCCTGGGTGGTCGTCTCGCCGTCGCACTTCACGAAGTACGCGTCGCGTGGCGCGCCGCCCTGGAACGCGCCCTGTCTGAACAACTGGTGCATGAACGATCCGACGTTGAGCCGGATCTGGCCCCACAGCGGCTCGTCGTTGGGCTCGAACACGACCCACTTGGTGCCGCGGAACAACGACTCCTCGATGAACAGGGCCAGCCGTCGCACGGGCACGTACTTCCACTGGTTCGCCAGCGAGTCGGCGCCCACCAGCGTCCGGGCGCCCCAGACCACCCGCCCGGCGGCAGGCATGGGGCGCAGGCAGTTGATGCCGAGCGGGTTCAACAGGCCGTTCTCGTCGTCGTTCAGCCGCACCGAGAGGTCGGGCACGTTGCGCAAGGCGGCGTCGAGGCCCGCGGGCGCCTTCCACACGCCGCGCGTGGCGTCGGTGCGGGCCATCACCCCCGCCACTGCGCCGCAGGGCACGAAGTCGATGGGCGCCGCGCCCGCGGCCGGGTCGGACCGGCGGATGCGGGGGAAGTAGACGGCCGCGTTGGGCGACCGGCCCCCCAACTCCTCGGCCTCGGCCCGGAAGCCCTCGACCGCCTTGGCGGGCGAGTTCCACGACGTGGGCGGGTCGACGAGGAGAAGGGCCCGCCGGGCGGTGCACAGCTCGGCCGCCCAGTCGAACACGTCGGGGCCCACGTCGGCGCCGTCCGCCTTGAGGGGCGGGATGCAGAGGAGGTTGAACAGGTCGACCTTGCGCAGGGCGGGGCCGGCCTGGGCCTTGAGCGCGTCCAGGTCCACGTCGGCCCCGTCGTCCCCCCCGTAGGCCGCGGCGGCGGCCGCGTCCTGGGCCGCGGCGGCGGCCGCCTGCTTGGAGGTGGTCACGTCCTGGTCGGCCTGGAGGGCGGCCGCGTCGGCCGCGTCCTTGGCCGCGGCGGCAGGGGCGACGGCCGCCTCGGCCTGGTCGTGCTTGGTGGTGGCCGTCTGCTCCACGGCCTGGGCGTCGGCCACCTTCTGGGCCTTCTGCGGGTCGGCGTCGGGCAGCGCCTCGGCCGCCTGGAGGGCGGCGGTGGCGGCGTCCAGCTCGGCCTGGGCCGCGGCCTCAGCCTGGGTGGCGGCCTGGGCGGCCGCCTCCTTCTGGGCCTTGTCCGCGTTGGCGGCCACCGCGGCGCGCACGGCGTCCTTGGCCGCCTTGGCCGCGCCCGCGCCCGCCGCCTCCTTGGCACTGGCCCCGTCGGTGGCCGCGTCGTCGGGCCTGACCCGCGCCCCGCCGGGGGCGGGCTGGGCCAAGAGGGGCGCGACAGCCTCGTCCCAGCGCACGAGGCTGGACTCGCGGGCCAGCACGTCCCGAACGTTGCGAGCCCGGTCCACGTGCAGCGACACGCCCGGGAAGCGCTCGGTCCGCCCGCCCGTCTCCCGCACCTCCAGGTTGAACAGGTCGCTGTCGGCCCCGCCGTCGGCCGGCACCCCGCGGTGGTCGACCTTGACCCTGATGCCGTTGCCCCATGCGCCGGGCGAGGCCGCGGCCACCGCCACCTTCTTCTGGCCCGCGCCGAAGGCGATGTGTGCGACCCCGTCGGCACCGGGGCCCGGGGGCGGCCCGTACACCCGGCAGATCAGCGCCTGCTTGCCGCCGTTGAGGTAGAAGTCCTGCACAGCGTGGCCCAGCCTGCTCTTGTCCCAGACCCCGCCGAAGCGCTCGACGAAGTCGGCGTAGCTGGTGATCATGGCCAGGGGCCGGTCGGCCAGGTCGCCCTTTTTGGTGCGCCCGATGAACGCGGCGATCGAGGTGGCGACGCCCGCGATGGGCCGGGCGCCGCTCGGCACCTCCTCGACGTAGACGCCGGGATAGGTCATCTGCTGGGGCACCGTCGCCTCCTCCGTCTCTCGCGTCTCTGTGTCTCTAGGTCTCTACGTCTCGACCTGGCCGGCCATCTGTTGCAGCCGGATGACCACGAACTCGGCGGGCTTGAGCGGGGCGAACCCCACGTTGACGTTCACCACGCCGAGGTCGCGGTCGGCCTGGGTCGTCGTCTCGCCGTCGCACTTCACGAAGTACGCCTCCCGCGGGGAGCGGCCCTGGAACGCGCCCTGGCGGAACAACTGGTGCATGAACGAGCCCGCGCTCAGCCGGATCTGGCTCCACAGCGGCTCGTCGTTGGGCTCGAACACGACCCACTTGGTGCCGCGGAAGAGCGACTCCTCCAGGAACAAGGCCAGGCGGCGCACCGGCACGTACTTCCAGTCGCTGGCCAGCACGTCGGCGCCCACCGCGGTGCGGGCCCCCCACACCACCCGGCCCGCCGGGGGCATCGACCGAAGGCAGTTGACGCCGACCGGGTTCAACAGGCCGTTCTCATCGTCGTTCAGGCGCACGGCCAAGTCGGGCACGTTGCGCAGGACGGCGTCGAGGCCCGCGGGCGCCTTCCACACGCCGCGCGCCGCGTCGGTCCGGGCCATGACGCCCGCCACTGCGCCGCATGGCACCGACTCGCCGTCCGGCCGCTTGAGCCGGGGGAAGTAGACGGCGGCGTTGGCCTTGGCCCCGTCCACCTCGTCGATCCACGCCATGCCGTCGGACGGGTCCGTCCACGACGTGCGGGGGTCGACGAGGAACAGGGCCCGCCGCTTCTCGCAATAGGTCGACGCGGCCGCCACCAGGCCCAGCTCGATGTCGCCGTCGGCCTCGTGGGGCGGGATGCACAGGAGGTTCACCGTGTCGGCCCCGTCGAGGGCGAACAGGCCCTTGTGCTCGACCGCCGCGGTGTCGTCGGTGAAGTCGGCGAGGGCGAGCGGCGACCCGTCCTTGGCTGCGGCCCTGGCCGTGTCGACCGCGGTGCGCAGCTCGGTCTCCTTGGCCGTCACCGCGGCCTTGTTGCCCGTGCCGTTCCGATAGGCCTTCTTGGCCTCGCCGAGCTGGTCCTCGACGGTCCCGAGGGCGTCCTTGCCATCGGTCGGGTCGGGCGGGTTGGCGCCTCCCCAGCCCTCGGCCACCCGGACCAGGTCCGACTTCTCCTTGAGGGTGGCGGCCACGTTGCGGCGGTTGTCCTTGACCGAGAGGTTGGCGTAGCGCTCGACTGCGCCGCCCGGCACTGCGTGGGTGACGGTGAGGTTGAACAGCTCGTCCTTGGACGCCAGGCCCAGGCTGGCCGCCAGCGCGGGATCGACGTCGGCATGGTCGACAGCGGCCCGGAGGTCCGCGCCCCACGACCCGGGGCTGGCCGCCACCAGGTCGAGGCCGCCGACGGACAGTGCCGCCGTCTCGGCGTCGTCGTGGACGAGGCGGACGACGACGGCATGGCTGCCGCCGTTTTGGAAGAAGTCGTCCACCGCCTGGGTGAGCGGGCTGGCGGGCCAGCGCCCGCCGAAGACCCGGGCGAACTGGGAGGCGCTGAGGATGTCGGTGGCATCGGCCACCGGGCCCCACCGGGTGCGGCCCACGAAGGCGGTGATCGACGTGGCCACGCCGACGATGGTGCGGACGCCGCTCGGGACCTCTTCGATATACACGCCCGGATAGGTGAGCTGGGCAGGCATGCGGCGGCTCCTCTCCAAGCGCGCCCTCGCGCGCTGGCCTCCTCGGCGCACCTTCGCAGTCCGGTGTCACCGGTCCATCGCGGCGGCATCGCGCTCGCGTCGCGACTGACAGCAAGGCGGGATGGCGGGGTGGCGGGCCGCGGTCTGCGACGCCGCTTCGCACGATCCGGTGACGCGGGCCGTCCACCATGGCGGCAATGCCGCAGAGCAAAGACTGCGTCGGCGACCCCACGACCACCGTCGTCGTCACCGTGTGGAAGCACGGGACGCACGTTGTGGGCCGCGTCACACCGGTGGAGGGCGTCGCCAGCCGGCCGCCCGCGCCGGGCAAGCCGTGCCGGTCGGTGGACGACATCTGCGCCGAGGTGCGCGCCCTGGTGGAGTCGGTGGGCCGGACGTGAGCGCCCCGACCCACGCGGCGCCGACGGCGGCGCCGGTGGCCGCGCCCGCCCGCGCCGCGCCCGCCCCGGTGGCGGCGGCCGAGCAGGTCGTGGCCGAGCCGGGCCAGTCGCTCGACGGCGATGTCCGACGGCGGCTGGAGTCCGACCTGGGCGCCGACTTCAGCGACGTGCGCGTCCACGCCGACGAGCAGGCGAACGCCGCCGCGGCAGGCCTGGACGCCGCCGCCTTCACCGTGGGACCCCACGTCGTGTTCGGGGCAGGCGCCTACCGGCCGGACACGCCGGCCGGGGAGGAGCTGGTGCGCCACGAGGCGGCCCACGTCCTGCAACAGCGGGCGGGCGGCGGGGCCGACACCGGGCCGCTGGAAGTCGGCGCGGTGGACACGCAGGCCGAGCGGGCCGCGGCGGGCGGCGCCGCGCCCGGCGTCATCGCCGTCAACAGCCGGGTGATCCAGCGGGTGCCCCGAGGCCAGGCCCCTGCCCACTTCATCACCGACGTCTTCGTGAACCAGGCGGGCCAGTCCCAGACCGTGCGCTGGCAGTGGAGCGACACGGGCATGGACCCGCGCACGGCCCCCTGCTCGGCGGGCAAGGGACACTGCTGCTGCGAGGACCCAGGCGTCCCCGCGTGCAGTGAGGCCGACACCCGGATCAAGGACAGCAACCTCACGCCGGTCGGCGACTTCAGGGTGGTGCGCCCGGCCCACTCCAACCACCCGCCCTGGTGGACGGAGTTCGTGCCCAACCGCGCCATCGCCCTGCACCAGTACACGCCGGTCGACGGCAGCCCGCTTTCGCATGGCTGCGTCCGCATGAACGACGCCGACGCCCACGCCATCTTCGACGGCGCCCGGCCTGGCCGCACCACCGTGCACGTCACCGGCGTGCCCACGCCCCTCTGCGCCAAGGCCAGCCTGCAGCGGGAGTGGTCGGGCGATTTCAACACGGCAGGGACCGAACCGCGCGACGGCGAGGAGCGCACGGCCCTGCGCAGCGCCTACGGGGTGGACGACGCGGGCCTCACGACCGAGCTGGCCGCGGCGGGGAGCCCGGCCACGCCCGCGAGCGTGGCTGCCCGCATCCCCCGATGCCTGCCCGGCCCCGGAAAGGAGGAGCGCGACCTGGCCGCCGCGCCGGCCGGGACGGTGCCGGCCACGGCCGGCCTGGGCGGCTTCACGCAGCGCCTCCGACAGGCGGGGTCGATGCGCGAGGCGGAGGCGGCCACCCGGCTGTTCGGCCAGAGCCTGTGGCAGTCGGCCCGGGCGCGCGCCCAACGGGCCCGCAACCCCGACCTCGACGACCGCCCGCTGTACTGGGCCCGGCTGCGGGCCCAGTCCGCCATCCGGGCCTGGCAGCCGGGGTGGCGGGGGGCGAACCCCGACGTGCGCCGCCGGGCCATCCCCGCCCTGCTCCAGATCCTCGAGCAGACGTCACGCGGGTTCGACGAGTTCAGCTTCCCGGCCGCCCGCCCGGGCGGGCGCGGCGCGGCCGCGCCCGGGACCAAGCGCATCGTCATCAGCGGGTTCGACCCGTTCGACGGGGACATGGGGTCCCTCGACCAGGCCAACCCGTCGGCGTCGGCCGCGCTGGCCCTCGACGGGATGCCGGTCACCGCCCCCTCGTCGAGCGGCACCGGCACGGTGCGGGGCCGGGTGGAGGCGGTCGTGTTCCCGGTGCGCTATCGGGACTTCGATGCAGGCATCGTCGAGAACGCCATGCGCCCGCACATCGTGGGGCCGCCCACCGCTGACCTGGTCATGACGATCAGCCGGGGCGGGTCGCAGTTCGAGCTGGAGGAGCAGGCGGGTGGGCGCCGGGGGTCCCGGTCCGCCGACAACGCCGGAGGAGTGGGCAACACCGTCCCCGTCCCGCCCGCCGCCAACCCCCACGCCACCCCGCCCGTCCCCCCGCCTCGTCCCGCCGACGTGGCCGCGGCGGCGGCCGGGCCGCAGATCCCGGGGGGCGGGCCGACGGACCCGGAGTTCATCCGGACCAATGTGTCCCCGACCACGCTGGCCGGGATGCGCAGCGGCATCCCCCGCACCGGCGCCCTCCACGCCGAGACGGACATCGTCGACGTGAACCCGGCCACCGGCGTCCAGTCGGGCCCGACGCCGACGCACACGCCCGGCAACCTGGCCGTCGAGGGCTCGGGCAGCAACTTCCTCTCCAACGAGATCGTCTACCGGACGAGCCGCCTGCGGGTGTCCACCAACTCCACGGTGCCGGTGATCCACCTGCACGTGCCCCGGTTGGCGGGCGTCGACCCGCCCGCGGAGCGCAGGGCCATCGTCGAGACCGTGCGGCGCATCATCGCGGGCGCCCTCCCCACCCTCTGACGCCCCCGCTCCCGAGTCCCGCGACGCGCTCCTGGTCCTCCTCGGGCCAAGCGGCCCTTCTTGTACAAGCCGGCGGGGGTCGGATCAGGCGGGGAGGCGCAGGGCCACCAGCGAGTTGCCCACCTCGGCGTACACGGTGTGGCGGGCCACGGCCACGCCCGCGCCCAGGCTGCCCGCGGTCGGGTCGACGGGCAGGTGCAGCAGCGGCCCGCCCGTGGCCGCGTCGTAGGCGTCCACGAACCCCTTGGTGTCGGTGGTGTAGAGCACGCCGTTGGCCACCGTGGCCTGATGGGCGTAGTGGGCCGCGTCGGCCGTGGGCGCCAGCCATCCCAGCGACCCGTCGGCCTGGCCCACCGACCACATGTAGCCGGCCGGGGTGACGGGCCCCACGATCGACGACCCGGCCAGCGCGGCCGAGCCCACGATCCCGCCCGCCAGACTCGGCGGCCCCAGCAGGGCCTTCCACACGCCCTCCATCGAGTCGGCGTCGGCCGCGTGGTACACGCCGGACTTCTGCCCGTCGCCCACCAGCTTGCGCCCGTCGACCGTGAACAGGTTGGGCGAGGCCCCGAAGTCGAGGTCCACGTCGAAGCAGCTCCCCGCGCCCTGCGGGTACCACGGCGGCGGGTTGCCGGGCAGGTCGACGCACGGCGAGTTCGACAGCTCGGTGAAGTACTCGTCCACCGTCCCCGTGTAGTGCGCCACGATCTCCCCGAACGAGGCGCTCCCCCGGCGCAGGTCGACCTTGACGATGGCGTCGGTGCGGGGGTCCTGCTTGCGGGGGTTGAACGGGTTGCCGGTGCCCACGTAGGCGAAGCCGGTCTCGGTGTCGACCGCGGGCGTGGACCACACCGCGCCGCCCGCCAGGTCGTCGTCGGGCTGGCCCGGCGGGTGGATCGTGTACTGCTTGTGCGCGACCTCGCCGGTGGCCACCTCCAGCAGCACGTAGCCGCCTTGGAAGGCGAGACGCTCGGCCTCGTCCACCGACGTCTCGGCCGCCGCCCCGGAGAACCCGGCGAACACCAGGCCGTCGTGCACCACCGGGCTGGCATAGGCGTCGGAGCCGGGCTGCTCGTCCAGCACCGCCGTCCACAGCGCGGCACCGTCAGCCTGGTTCAAGGCGAACGCGCCGGGCGAGCCCGAACGCGACACCAGCCCGAACACCCGCCCGTCGGCCACGGCCAGGGAGGCGTTGACGGCCCCTTGGGCCTGGGCCCGCCACACCAGCTCGCCCGTGTCGGCGTTGACCGCGAACACCGACCCGTCGCCGCTGCCCACGTACACGCAGCCGTCGGCCACGATGGGGGTGCCGGTCATGCCGCCCGCCCCGCCGTGGTCGCCGATCTTGAACGACCAGGCAGGCCCCAGCGAGCCCGCCTGGGCCACGCCGATCCCCGTCTCCAACGGCTGGTTGCGGGTGTTCGACGGG
>DASYMT010000224.1:0-5846 GCA_036008925.1 Acidimicrobiales bacterium
CCCTGGTGAAGGGCGGGGACGTCGTCGCCATCCTCAGCGACCTCTCCGAGCGCGATGTGCTGTTCATCGACGAGATCCACCGCCTGAGCCGGGTGGCCGAGGAGATCCTCTACCCGGCCATGGAGGACTTCCAGCTCGACATCGTGATCGGCAAGGGCCCGGCCGCCCGGTCGATCCGCCTCGACCTGCCCCGCTTCACCCTCATCGGCGCCACCACCCGGACCGGCCTCATCACCGGGCCGCTGCGGGACCGTTTCGGCTTCGTGGCCCGCCTCGACCACTACCCGCCCAGCGACCTGGAGGAGATCGTGGTGCGGGCCGCGGCCATCCTCGGCGTGCACCTGGGGGCGGGCGGGGCCCACGAGGTGGCGTGCCGCAGCCGGGGCACCCCTCGCATCGCCAACCGCCTGCTGAAGCGGGTGCGCGACTACGCCGAGGTGCGGGGCGACGGCATTGTCGACCAGGCCGTGGCCAGCCGGGCCCTCACGCTGTTCGGCGTCGACCACCTGGGCCTCGACAAGGTGGACCGGGCCATCCTCTCGGCCGTGTGCAGCCGGTTCGGGGGCGGGCCTGTCGGCCTGTCGACCCTGTCGGTGTCCGTGGGCGAGGAGACCGAGACGGTGGAGAACGTGTACGAGCCGTTCCTGCTCCAGCTCGGGCTGCTGAAGCGCACGCCCCAGGGCCGGGTGGCCACCGCCGGGGCGTGGCGGCACCTGGGGCTCACGGCCGTCACCAGGCCCGAGACTCCCGGGCTGTTCGACGGGGCCGAGGCCCCGCTGCTGCTTGAGCCTCCGGCGCAGCTTCAGCCCCAGACGCAGCCTCAGCCGCAGCCTCAGCCGAACGAGTAGCTGATCGACTCCACCGTCACGCTGTCGGCCCCGCTGGCCCAGGTGGCGCCGCCCGCGCAGGTGGCCAGTCCGGAGTTGGGGCACGGGGCGGCGAGGGTCATGGCGTTGCGGGCCGGGGTGTAGAGCGTCACCTGGATGGCCCAGTCGGTGTTGGGCGTGGTGTCGACGGTGACGGTGGGCGAGGCCGCTCCGCACGAGCCCGTGGGCAGCGGGTAGCCGACCCAAGAGGCGGTGAGGCAGACCCGCATGCCCTGGTGGAACCCGCGCAGCACGGCGGTGGCGGTGAGCTTGCCGCTGCCTGCGCTGCGCACGTTCACGCCCGCGGCCGACGAGGCGGGCCCGAGCGTGGCGTGCCCGACGGCCCCGTGGTAAAAGCCCTGCTCCACCACGGCCCCGTTGGCGGCGGCGGTGTCCTCCCGCACGCTGAGCCGGCCGAGCTGGGCCTGGGGGTCGGGGGCGGGGTCGCAGCCGGTGGCGACCACGAAGCCGAGGGGCGGGGCGGCCGCGCTCGAGTCGTCCGAGAAGCACTGGACGCCGTAGTCGAACGGAGCGGTTCTGTTGGTGACCCCTGCAGCCCGCGACGGGCCTGGTGTGATGGAGAAGAGCAACAGGCAGGCGGCCACGCCGATAAGGGCGCGTCGCACGCCCTCACACTTCCCCGGCGAGCAGGGATTTCCTCCCCGCTCCGCCTAGAAGTGGGGGAGGGGCGGCAGGATCGACTCGGGCAGGGGGAGCCGGCGAGGGAGCGGGTTGCCCTGGCAGTAGCCCAGGTCGATGGTCTCGACGCCGATGCACCACCAGTCGCCGTAATCGTTCGACAGGGTGGTGTGCACGTGGGGCAGGCGGACCTCGGGGGCGCTCGGGTCGGCGTGGGCCAGGCCCGTGCCCAGGCCCGCGAGCGACGCGGTCAGGACGGCCACAGCGGCGAGGCGGCGGATCACGGCTGGTCCTCCTTGGCTTGCAGGCGCTGGGCCTGGCCCGCGTAATGGGCCGAGGCGGCGGCCGTGCCGGCCGCGACCTCGTCAGGGTCGAGGCCGACCACCACGGGCCCGGTCTGGGTGGCGATGGCGGTGTCCTCGGCCCGCTTCCGGGTCGGCTCGTAGTGGGGGAAGCTGCTCTGGGTCTCCGGCACCTCGGCCCAGGTCCTGCTCGAACCGCCCGCGGGCTGGCCCGACCCCAGGTGCGCGGCGTCCGTGCCCGCGGCGGCCGGGTGCGACGAGGCCGGCAGCGTCGACCCGCCTGTGCCGGTGCCTGGCGGGGCCGGGGCAGTAAGGGCGATGGTCGAGACGTTGCGAGCGTCGGCCTGCCGAGGGACGGTGCCCGACACCGCGCTGAGCCCGGCGGCTGCGGTGGTGACGATCACGGCCAGGCCCACGCCGTTGGCGGCCAGCGCGGGCACGTTGGCCACGCCCGCGGCCCAGTCGGCCATCCGGGTGCGGAACCCGGCCAGCCTGCGGCCCAGCCAGCCCACGCCGACGATGGGCGGCAGGGCGCCCGCCAGCCCGGCTTCGGGGCCGGCGACGGCGAGGAACTCGCGGCGCAGGGCGTGGCGGGCCCGGAAGAGGAGGCCCTCGACCGCGCCCATCGACAGGTCGTAGTGCTCGGCGATGCGCTGGTAGGACCAGCCGCACCTCTCCCGCAGCTCGAGGACCTCGCGGTGGCGGCCGGTCAGGCGGGCCAGTGCCTGCTCGAGCAGCTCGCGGTCCACGGCCGCGTCCAGGCGGTCGGCCCGGAACTCGACGGTGCCCGCGTCGACGTCGGCCGAGGGCTCGGTGCGGCCCAGGCGGCGGTGCGAGTCGATGCAGAGGCGGGAGGCGATGACCGAGAGCCAGGGGTAGAAGCGGCGCTCGCCCCGGAGGGCGGGCATGGCCCGGTAGGCGCGGGCGAAGGCCTCTTGGGTGACCTCCTCGGCGTCGTGGGGGTTGCCCGTGCGCCGGAGGCAGTAGCGGAAGAGGCGTCCGTAGTACCGCCGGTACAGGTCCTCGAAGGCCTCGATGTCGCCCGCTTGGTGCTGTTCAACAAGGGCGCGGTCACGCCCTAGGTCGACGTCGTCTGCACGAAGTGCCACTTGCCGCCCCTCAAAGTGTTCGATTCCGACTTCGACCCCAGTTCCAGAATTCTGTTCGGACGTGGGAAAGTCCTCCCTTGTGGACGCCTTCGACTACCCGCTTCCCCCGGGGGCCATCGCCCAGGCGCCTGCGTCGCCCCGGGAGTCGGCCCGGCTGCTGGTGGCGGCGGACCCGGCCGGCGCGGTGGCGCACCGGCACGTGTGGGACCTGCCCGACCTGTTGGAGCCCGGCGACCTGCTGGTGGTGAACGACACCCGGGTGCTCCCGGCCCGCCTGCGCCTGCGGAAGGAGTCGGGCGGTGCGGCCGAGGTGCTCCTGCTGGAGGCCCGAGGCGACGGGCTGTGGGAGGCGCTGGTGCGGCCGTCGCGCCGCCTGCCCCCCGGCACCGACCTGTACGCCCCGCCCGCCCCCGCACTGCCCACCGACGGCCCGGTCAAGGTGGTCACCGTCCTCGAGCCCTTGGACGACGGCCGCAGGCTGGTCCGTCTGCATGCCGACCCGGCCGCGCACGGCGTCGTCCCCCTGCCGCCCTACATCACCCGGCCCCTCGACGACCCCGAGCGCTACCAGACCGTCTACGCCAACCGGCCTGCCTCGGTGGCCGCCCCCACGGCCGGACTCCACCTGAGCGAGTCGGTGCTGGACCGGTGTGCGCGCCGAGGGGTCGGCCTGGCCCGGGTGGAGCTGGTGGTCGGCCTGGACACGTTCCGCCCTATCACGGCCGACCGGCCGGAGGACCACGTCATGCACTCCGAGCGCTACGAGGTGCCGGAGGAGACGATGGAGGCCTGCGCCCACGCCCGACGGGTGGTGGCGGTCGGGACGACCAGCGTGCGGGCGTTGGAGTCGGCCGCGGCCACCGGCGACCTGTCCGGCCGCACGGACCTGTTCATCTACGGGGACTATCCGTTCAAGGTCGTGGACCTGCTGCTCACCAACTTCCACATGCCCCGATCGTCGCTGCTCCTGCTGCTGGCCGCCTTCTGCGGCGACCGCTGGCGCTCGCTGTACGAGCTGGCCTTGGCCGAGCAGTACCGGTTCCTCTCCTTCGGCGACGCCATGCTGGTGGCCCGCCGGTGAACCCTCAGATCCGGCACGCGTCGTCTCCGACGCGATCCGACCTCGACGTTGGCGGCGGCACCCGGTGAGGACCTTCATCACCATCGAGGCCGTCTCCGGCGCAGCCCGGGCGGGCCGGGTGACAACCTCCCGCGGCGGGTTCGACACCCCCTGTTTCATGCCGGTGGGCACCCGCGGCTCGGTGCGCACCCTGAGCAGCGAAGACCTCGACGCCCTCGGGGTGGAGGTCGCCCTGGCCAACACCTACCATCTGATGCTCCGGCCCGGGGCCGAGACGATCGCCAAGCTGGGCGGCATCCACCGCTTCGAGTCCTGGGACGGGCATCTCCTCACCGACTCGGGCGGCTTCCAGGTCTTCTCCCTCCAGCCCAAGGTCGACGACGACGGGGTCACCTTCCGCTCGACCTACGACGGGTCGCTCCACCGCCTCACGCCCGAGTCGGCAGTCGCCGTGCAGGAGCTGATCGGCGCCGACATCCAGATGGTGCTCGACGTGTGCCCGCCGCTGCCCTCGCCTCCCGAGACGGTGCGCCTGGCCGTCGAGCGCACAGCCGCATGGGCCGCGCGGGCGCGCCGAACACACGGCCGGGGCGAACGAGCCAACGACCAGGCCCTGTTCGGAATCGTCCAGGGCGGGGTGGATCCGGAGTTGCGGCGGGAGAGTGCCCGCCGCACCGTCGAGTTCGGCTTCGACGGGTATGGCGTCGGCGGCTTTTCGGTTGGCGAGCCTCGCCACGAGATGCTCCCAGCCCTGGCCACGACCCTCGAGGAGCTCCCCGAGGACAAGCCCCGCTACCTCATGGGGGTGGGCGACCCGATCGGACTGGTCGAGGCCATTGCGCTCGGCGTCGACATGTTCGACTGCGTGCTGCCCACCCGCTTGGCCCGCCACGGCACCGTTCTGACAACGGCGGGCCGACTTCAACTGAAGAATGCGGCGTTTGCAAGGGATGAGGGACCCCTCGACCCGATGTGCGGGTGCCCGGTTTGCAACCGTTGGTCCCGGGCCTACCTACGACACCTCTTGCAGGTAGGTGAGCCGACTGCAGCTCGGCTCCTGACGTTGCACAACGTGGCATGGACACTTGCGCTGGTGGGGAGGGCCCGTCAAGCGATTTTCGACGGGGCCTTGGAGGGCCTGCGGGCCGAGGTATCGGCCGCCTGGGGGGCCGGGCGCTAACCTGCGCGTTCGCATTGTCGCCCGACCCCGGGATGTCGCATGTCCTCTGTCGTCCTTCTCTTCTTCCTGATCGCCGGCTGGCTGCTGGTCGTCAGGCCGCAGCAGCAGCGCCTGCGCGCCCAACGGGCGCTGGTGGCGTCGCTGTCGGTGGGGGACAGGGTGGTGACGGCGGGCGGCATCGTCGGCACCATCGTCTCGCTGGACGACCAGGAGGCTGCTATCGAGGCGGCGCCCGGCATCGTGATGACCTTCGTGCGTCCCGCGGTGAGCAGGCGGCTTGAGCCGGTGTCCAGCCCCGCGGCTCCGGGCCTGGACGAGGGCGGCGGCGCGGGCGACGACGGCAGCGGGAACACAGGGGACCTGCCCGGAACCGGGCCGGCGGCCGCGGGCGGGGTGGGCGCCGGGCTCGGCCACACGGCCACGCCCGCAGAGGGCGGCGGGCTCGGCCACACGGCCACGCCCGCAGATGGCGGCGCGCTCGGCCACGCGGCCACGCCCGCAGATGGCGGCGGGCTCGGCCACACGGCCACGCCCGCACAGGGCGGCGGGCTCGGCCACACGGCCACGCCCGCAGACGGGGACAACGACATCGAAGAGGGGGCGCAGTAGATGCGACGAGGTCTCGGGGTCTCGCTGATTGCGATCGTCGTGATCGCCGTCGGCGCTTTT
>DASYMT010000225.1:0-6883 GCA_036008925.1 Acidimicrobiales bacterium
GCGAGGGCGATCTCCTCGGCCGTGGGCTCCCGGGCTTGGCGGGCCTCGGGCGGCAGCAGGTCGACCAGGGCGGCCATGATGCGCTCGGTGTCGGCCTTGCGGTCTTCGTAGCCCAGTTCGACGGCCCGGCCCACGCGGGCGGTGACCAGCGGCGGGTGCAGGACGTTCCACACCCGCGGCACCCGCTCGCGCCGGGGCCACACCTGCTCGGTCCCCCAGATCCCGACCGGGACGACCGGCGCCCTGGTCATGGCCGCCAGCCGGGCCGCGCCGGACTTGCCCACCAGCACGGGGTCGAAGAAGGCCCGGCCCCGGGGGATGGTGCCCTGGGGCATGAGGGCCACGATCTCGCCCGCCTCCAGAGCCCGGGCCGCCTCCTTCAGCGGCTCGCCGGAACCGCTCCCCCGGTCGACCCGGATGCCGCCCATGGCCCGGGCCGCGGGGCCGATGAGCGGCGCGTCGAAGACCTCCTTCTTGCCCAAAAAGCGCGGCGACCGCCCGGCCCGCATGACCGTGAGGCCCAGCGCGGCGGTGTCGAAATACGAGCGGTGGTTGGCCACCACGATGGCGGGCCCCGACGACGGGATGCCCTCCAGCCCCTGGAGGTCGAAGCGGGCGTACGGGAACAGCCCGGGCCGGGTGAGGAGGCGGGCCACCTCGGCGGGCTCGACGCCCAGCAGCTTGGGCACGCCCGGCGGCACGTCGAGATGGAGCACCGGCCAGCGCCGCAGGGTGGCCAGGACCTGGAGCCGGGGGTCGGGGTTGACCGCGTGGGGGTGGCCCACGGCCGACAGCAGGGGCATGTCGTAGAGGCTGTCCGAGTAGGCGTAGCTCTCGTCGAGCGACACGTCGTGCTCGCCCGCCCAGCGCCGCACCGCGGCCAGCTTCCCCGTGGCCCACACGAACTCGCCCTCGAGCCCGCCCGTGTAGAGGCCCTCGTCGGATGAGGCGTAGCGGGTGGCGACCACGTCGTCGAAGCCCAGGCGCTCGGCCAGCGGCGACACCAGGTCGAACGGCGTCGTGGTGGCCAGCACCACCGGCCTGCCCGCGGCCCGGTGCTCCTCGATGAGGGGGCGGGCGTAGGGCGTGACCAGCTCCTCCAGCTTCTCGGCCGCCTGCTTGCCCGCCTCCCGCACCGCCTCCCGGGACCAGCCCTTGGCCGCCAGCGCCGCGCCCCGGGCCAGGGCCATGGACGGCAGCGTCTCGCCCACCAGGTTGTAGAGGCGGTACATGAGGCCCTGCCCGGGGATGCCCCGGCTGGGGCCGAGCCCGGCCGCGGCCAGCGCCTCGCCGATCAGCGGCCCGCTGGCCCCCCGCAAGAGCGTCCGGTCCAAGTCGAAGAACGCGGCCCCTGCCATGACCGAACCCTAGACGCGACGAAGGGGCCGCTTCGGGGGGGAGGAGGCGGCCCCTTCGCACAGGTCCGGAAGCAGCAGGAGGGGGGATCCCGCGGGTGCTTCCGAAGTGCTGGGGACATTGTGCAACTCCAGCAAGCAATCTGTCCAACAGTTGTTGGAGATGCAAGCTATCTTGATTGGCGATGGACCTGCGCCAACTCAACGCCCTGGTGGCCATCGCCGAGACCGGCGGCTTCTCGGCCGCGGCCGACGTGCTGCACACCGTCCAGTCGAACGTGTCGGCCCACGTGGCCCGGCTGGAGAAGGAGCTGGGCGTGATCCTGGTCGACCGGGCCGCGGGCCGCCTCACCGACGAGGGCGAGGCGGTGGTAGCCAGGGCCCGCCGGGTGGCGGTCGAGCTCGACGGCATCGTGGCCGACGTGGCCGCGGTCAACCACGCGGTGGCGGGCACCGTGCGGCTCGGCATGATCGGCACGACCGGCCGGTGGCTGGTCCCCCGCCTGCTGGAGGTGGTGGCCGAGCGCCACCCCGGCATCCACCTGGTGCTGGTCGAGGGCACCACCACCACGCTGGAGCAGCAGCTCACCACCGGCCGCCTCGACCTGGCCGTGGTCAACCTGCCCGTGCCCGACCGCGACGTGGTGATCCAGCCCCTTTTCGACGAGGACATCGTGCTGGTGGTGGACAGGACCCACCGGCTGGCCGAGCGGGCCCGCATCGGCCTGGCCGACCTGGACGGGCTCGACGTGCTGCTCCCCCTGCCCGGCACCGCCTTCCGGGACGAGCTCGACGCCGCCTGCCGGGCGGGCAAGGTCGTGCTGAAGCCAAAGGCCGAGATCGACGGCGTGCGGCTGCTGGCGTCGCTCACCTTCGAGGGCCACGGCCCGGCCATCCTCCCGGCCACCGCCCTGCCCGAGTGGCTGGGCGACCGCTGGCGCCCGGTGGCGGTCGAGGGGCTGCCCCGCAGGCACATCGGCGTGGCGCAGCGCCGTCTGGGTTTGCCCACCGCGCCCGCCCGGGCCGTGCACACGCTGGTGCGGGAATTGGTGGACGGAGAGGCCGAGCTGCCCCTCGGCGTCCACCCTGCCGCCTAACTGCCCGCCGCCGAGCCCGCGCCGACTCAGCCCAAGTCAGCCGAAGGGCGGGGTCAGCCGAGGAGGGCGGCCGCGGCGGCCAGGTCGTGCTCGGCCTCCTCGCGCTGCTCGGCCGAGAGCGTGCGCACCGCGCCGCAGTACTTGCACCGCACCACGGGCCGGTCGGACACCAGGTAGGCGCCCTTGTGGCCGCAGTTGCCGCAGTGGACGTAGGTCGGGTGGCTGACCGACGCCCGCTGGTGGTTCTCCAACGCCGTCTCGACGAACTCCAGGGCCTGCTTGGCCACCAGGTCCTCAGGGCCGCGGCTGAGGCGCTGCTCCAACGCGGCGCGGGCGGCTTCGAGCGCCCGCCCGGGGCCCGACGCCCGTTCCAGGACGCCGACGGCGAGGTCGCTGTCGAACGCCTCCTGGGCCAGGGTCTGGGCCAGGGATGCCAGTTGCGTCCCCGTTGGTTGCACCACTTCCACCTCCCGCCGCTTGGGGTTTTCGAACCAATTGTGGCGTACTCACGCCAAATCGGGTAGTTCGTGGCGGGAATGCCCGCACCTGCCCCCGCGTTGGATCATTCCCATGGCTGTGCGACTCGACTGGAAGCAGAAGGCGGCTTGCCGCGACCTCGACACCTCGCTGTTCTTCCCGGACAGCGAGTCTGACGCGCCCGAGGCCCTGGAGGTGTGCGCCATCTGCCCGGTGCGCGACGAGTGCCTGGAGTTCGCGCTCAGCACCCGCCAGCACGACGGGGTCTGGGGCGGCACCACCGAGTCGGAGCGCAAGCGCATCCGCAGGCGCCGCGCGGCGGGCACCGGGCCCCGGCGCACCGAGGCCGCGTAGCCCCCCGTTTCACACGCGGCTGGGATAGGGTGCGCGCCTTGACTCGGCTTTGGGCCCACCGGCCCATGGGGACGCAGGTCTAACCCGATGCCTGCGGCCGCGCGCCTGCTCACCCGGGAACGGGCGAGGGACGTGGTGGCCGCAGCGGCGACTGGCGACGGGGGTGGCCGGGTCGGCCATGTCGGGCTGGAGATCGAGCTGTTCCCCGACGGGCCGGTGCCGGACGCCGTCCTTCCCGGCGGCAGCGTCGTCACCTTCGAGCCCGGCGGCCAGGTCGAGTTGAGCGGGCCCTGCCTGCCCTCGGCCGACGCCGCCATCGCCTGCATGGAGGCCGACCTGGCCGCGTTGGCCGCGTCGGGCGTGGGCCTGTCGGCCGTGGGGATGCGCGACGAGCCCGGCCCCCGGGTGCTCGACAACCCCCGCTACGCGGCCATGGAGGCCTACTTCGACGGGCTCGGCCCCGAAGGCAGGCGCATGATGCGCGACACCGCCTCCCTCCAGGTCAACGTGGACGGGGGCGACGGGCGCTGGCAGGCGCTCCACCGCGCCGGCCCGGCGCTGGCCGCCGCCTTCGCCAACTCGCCCGGGGGCGACGGCTGCCCGTCCCGGCGGCTGGCCCTGTGGGACACCATGGACCCCACCCGCTGCGCGCCGGTGGGCGGGACGCTGCCGGGCGGGTGGGTCGACTACGCCATGGCCGCCCGGGTCATGTTCATCCGGGTGGCGCCGTCGCGGTACGTGGCCCTGGACGGGCGCATGACGCTGGCCGACTGGGTGGACGGCGGGCATCCGCTGGGCTTCCCCGACGCCGACGACGTGGCCTACCACCTCACCACCCTCTTCCCCCCGGTGCGGCCCCGGGGCTGGCTGGAGGTGCGCTTCCTCGACGCCCTGCCCTCGCCCTGGTGGCAGGCCGCGGTGGCCGCGGTGTGCGCGCTCGGCGGGCAGGACGGGTCCGAGGGGCCCGGCGGGGTCGACGTGTCGGGCCTGTGGCGCGAGGCGGCACGCGTCGGGCTGGCCCTCCCCGCGCTGGGCGACGCCGCCTCCCGATGCCTGCGCGACGCGGTCGACCGGCTGGAGGGCGAGGGCAGTTCCCAGGCCCCGCTGGTGCGCGAGTTCGCCGAGCGCTTCACCTGGCGCAGGCGGTGTCCGGCCGACGAGACGCGGGTGGGCGCATGGGGCTGAAGGAGGAGGTGGCCGCGTCGCTGGAGGCGGTGCGGGCCCGGACGCTGGGACTGCTGGAGCCGCTGTCCGACGACGCCCTGGCCCGCCAGCACTCCCCGCTCATGTCGCCGCTGGTGTGGGACCTGGCCCACGTCGGCAACTACGAGGACCAGTGGCTGGTGCGGGAGCTGGGCGCGGCGGGGGTCGGGCCTGCCTACGACGACATGTACGACGCCTTCCGCCACCCCCGGGCGGGCCGCCCCTCGCTGCCCTTGCTGGGCCCGGCCGCGGCCCGGGCCTACATCGCCGAGGTGCGGGACCGGGCGCTCGAGGTGCTCGACCGGGTGCGGGTGGCGGAGCACGCCTTCTTGTACGGCATGGTCGTGCAGCACGAGCACCAGCACGACGAGACCATGCTCGCCACCTTGCAGTTGATGGGCGGCTACCGGCCCAAGCCCCCGGACGAGTGGCTGGAGGGCCCGCCTGGGGGGAGGCGGGCCGAGGCGCTGGTGCCGGGCGGGCTTTCTTCCATGGGCACCGACGCCGACCCGTGGGCCTACGACAACGAGCGGCCCGCCTTCGTGGCCGACGTGCCTGCCTTCTTCATCGACACCGCCCCGGTGACCAACGGCCAGTATGCGGAGTTCGTGGCCGAGGGCGGGTACCACCGGCCCGAGTTCTGGTCCGAGGCGGGCTGGAAGTGGCGCATGGAGGCAGGCCTGGAGCGGCCGGGGTTCTGGACGGCCGAGGGGACGAGGGACCGCTTCGGCTGGGTCGAGCCGGTGCCTGCCGACGAGCCGGTGCAGCACGTGTGCTGGCACGAGGCGTCGGCCTACGCCTCGTTTGTCGGCAAACGACTGCCGACGGAGGAGGAATGGGAGAAGGCGGCCCAGGGCGCGACGCGGGGCGACGTGGGAGGGGCCGAGCGGTTCGGGCCCGCGCCGGTGGGGTCGTTCGCGGGCGGGGCCAGCGTGCACGGCTGCGTCGACATGGTGGGGGGCGTGTGGGAGTGGACGGCCTCGTCGTTCGAGCCCTATCCGGGTTTCCGGGCCTATCCCTACCGGGAGTACTCGGAGGTCTTCTTCGGCGACGAGTACAAAGTGCTGCGGGGCGGCTCGTGGGCCACCGACCCGGCCGTGGCCCGGGTGACGTTCCGCAATTGGGACTACCCCATCCGGCGCCAGATCTTCGCGGGCTTCCGCTGCGCTCGGGACGCGGTGTAGCCGTGTGCCGTTTCCTGGCCTATGTGGGACCGCCGGTGCGGCTCGACGCGTTGTTGCTGGCGCCGCCGCACTCGCTGCTGCGCCAGTCGTGGGCGCCCCGGATGCAGACCCACGGCGTGGTGAACGCCGACGGCTTCGGGGTGGGCTGGTACGACCACGCCGTGCGGCCCGAGCCCGCCGTGTACCGCAGCGCCCGGCCCATGTGGTCGGACCGCAACCTGCCCAGCTTCGGGCCCATGGTGGCCAGCGGGGCGGTGCTGGCCGCGGTGCGCAGCGCCACGCCGCCGTCGCCGGTGGAGGAGTCGGCCGCCCCGCCGTTCACGTCGGGGCGCTGGCTGTTCGCCCACAACGGGGCGGTCGTGGACCTGGCGGGCGTGGGGCCTGCGCTGCGGCGCGCCCTGTCGGACCGGCGGCTGGCGGGCATCGTGAGCCCGACCGACGCGGAGCTTCTGTTTGCAATGGTGCTCGACCGGCTGGACTCGGGCGCCGCGCCTGCGGCTGCGTTGGCCGAGGTGGTGGGGATCGTGCGGGACGGCCGGATGAACCTGGTGCTGACCGACGGCGTGCGGGTGGCCGCGGTGGCGTGGGGCGAGTCGCTGTTCACGCGGTCTGCCGGGTCCGTGGCCGGGTCTGAGGCCGGATCCGGGTCTGTGGTCGTGGCGTCGGAGCCCTACGACGACGGCGACGACTGGCAGGCCGTGCCCGACACGTCGGTCGTCTCGGCCACGGCCGGGTCGCTCACCGTGGAGGCGTTGTGACAACGGTCGACGTGTACCTCGGCCCGTCCGACCTGGCCGACGCCTTGCGCTCCGACGCCCGGCTGGGGCTGACGAGCAGGCCCAAGGTGCTGCCCCCCAAGTGGTTCTACGACGACCGGGGGTCGCAGCTCTTCGACGAGATCACCCGGCTGCCCGAGTACTACCCGACCCGGCGGGAGCGGTCGATCCTGGAGGCCCGGGCGGGCGAGGTGGCCGCGCTGACCGGGGCCGACACGCTGGTGGAGCTGGGGTCCGGCACGTCGACCAAGACCCGGGTGCTGTTGGACGGGTTCGGCGGGGCGGTGCGGCGATACATCCCGTTCGACGTGAGCGAGTCGACGCTGCGGGCCGCGGGCGCGGAGTTGGCGGCCGAGTACCCGGGGCTGGCCGTGCACGGGGTGGTGGGCGACTTCGAACGGCACCTGTCGCTGCTGCCGGGCGGGGGGCGGCGGCTG
>DASYMT010000226.1:0-5489 GCA_036008925.1 Acidimicrobiales bacterium
GCCGGGATGCTGGTCGACTCGCTCCTGTGCGAGCCGCTGCTGCGCCTCGACCCGGTGACCGGAAAGCTGCGCCCGGGCCTGGCCGCCACGTGGATCGTGAGCAACGGCGGCCGCCGCATCACCATGCGGCTGCGCAAGGGGGCCCGGTTCGCGGACGGGGCCAAGGTCACGTCCGACGACGTGATCGCCTCGCTCTCGCGGGCGGCCAGCGAGGAGTTCGCGGGCAACGCCGCGGACCTGCTGGCGCCGGTCGACGGCTGGGAGGAGATCAGCGGCCGGGTGCAGAGCGCCCGCGAGCGGGACCGGCGGGTGCTGCGGGGGCTGGCCGCCATCGACGGCTCGAGCTTCAGCATCTCCTTGCGCGCCCCCGACGCAGACTTCCTCCGGGTGTTGGCCCACCCGGTGGCCGCTCCGGTTCCCCGCGCCCGGGCCGAGCGCGATCCCGACGGGTTTGCCGCGCAGCCAAGTTGCGCGGGGCCGTATCAACTTTCCGCACCGTGGTCGCCGGGAGACCCGGTCATCCGGCTGGTCCGCAACGCCCGCTTCAAAGGGACGCCCGTCTACGCCGACGTGGTCGAGTTCCATGTGGCCGAAGACCCCTTGAGCCTCTGGCAGGCAGGGAAGGTCGACGTGGCCCCGCGGCCCGCGGCCCGGGCCGCCGAGGTGCCTGAGCCCGACCGGGTCGAGCGGCCGAACGGCTACGTCGACTACGTGGGCGTGCCCATCGCCGACCCCCAGGTGCGGGTGGCGCTGAGCGTGGCCTTGGACCGCGCCGCGGCGGCCGCGGCCAGCCCCGCCCGCCAGCCCGCCCGGGGCTTCCTCCCCCCAGCGGCCGGGCCAGCCGGGCGCACCGACGGCTGCGGCGAGAACGCCCCCCTGCGGGGGGACCCAACCCGGGCCAGGGCCCTGGCCCAGGGCCGTCTGCCCAACCCCCAGGCCCCCATCGAGCTGCTGTTCAACGACGAGCTGGGCAACCGGCCGGTGGTGGAGGCGGTGGCCCGCCAGTGGCACGACGTCCTGGGCCTGGACGTGCGGCTGAAGCCCACGCCGTTCGACCAGATCGTGCGGGACGGGGCCCGGCCCGAAGGCGTGGGCGCCGCCTTCCGCATGGGCTGGCAGCCGCCCGCGCCCCGGCCCGAGTCCTACATCGGGCCGCTGTTCACCTCGGCCGGGGTGGGGCGGGACAACCTGGCCCGCTTCGTCGACCCCGAGGTCGAGAGGAAACTTGCGCGTGAGGCGCGCAACGCATCGAACGAGCAGGACCGGGACCTGGCCTACCGGGCCGTCGAGCAGCAGCTCTGCCAGGCCATGCCGCTCATCCCCGTGGCCGCGGGCGTGTCCCGGTGGGCGGCCCGGGCCGCGGCCGTGGGAGGCGTCACACTGGACCGGGCACGCGGATGGCCGGTGTTGCGAGACATGTACGTGCGATCAGGGGGCAAGCCATGACGATCCCGACCGTCGAGGACCTGCGCAGCGCGGCGCTGGTCCACCGCTTCAACGACACGTTCAACCCGCCGGGGCTGACCAACTTCTTGGGCTGCGTGCAGGCCGACACCGACGTGACCGGCATCCGCAGCCTCAACTTCCCGCCCTTCGCCTGCGGCGACGTGGTGACCGCGGGCCTCTACCTGGAAGGCCGGTACTTCCCGTCCACCGGCGCGCCGGTCACCTTCACGTGGTATCCCGACCGCATCGTGCGCGAGGCCGAGTACCGGGGGCTGCGGCTGCGGTCGACCACGGCGCTGCCGTTCGGCGAGATGGCGGTGGTCGTGCAGCTCGAGGTGGAGAACACCGACGGCAGGCCCCGCGAGGTGCAGCTTCGCCTGGGCGTGCAGGGCGGGGTGACCAAGGCGGTGCAGGCGTGGAACGACCCGGAGCCGCCCCGTGAGACCGACAACGACATGGCGGTCGACGGCGCCAGGCGGGCCCTCACCTTCTCGGCCCGCAACAGCCCGGCCGCCACCATCGAGGGGACGTGGCCTCGGCCCGACTCGGTCGAGGTCACCGGCTTCAGCTACCGCGAGGTGCTCGCCCCGGGCGAGCGCTGGCAGCTCTCCTACGTGAAGGCGGTGGGGGAGGACCTCGCCGCGGCCACCGAGCTGTTCGACTCCCTGGTCGACCGGGTGCCTGCCACCCTCCAGCGCGCACGGCGCGGGTGGAACGAGGAGCTGGCCGCCCTCTTCACGCCGGGCAACGACAGCTACTCGGGCCATCTGCCCCTGCTGGAGACGACCGACAAGGACGTGCTGCGCCTCTACTGGATGGGCGCGCTCGGCGTGGCCTACTTCAAGCGCACCAGCCCCCACTCGGTCATCGGCCGGACCTACGACACGCTCATGCCCCGGTACTGGCAGTCGGTCACGTTCCTGTGGGACTTCAGCCTGTCCTCGCTGGTGCACTCGCTGCTGGACCCCGACGTGCTGCGGACCCACCTCGAGCACTGGATGTCGACCGACATCTACAAGCACTTCGGCACGGAGTGGGTGACCGGCGGCCCGGTGGGCCAGTGGTACTCGGTCAACGACTTCGCCATGGTGAAGATGATCCGCGACTACCTGCGCTGGACCGGCGACCACGGCTGGCTGGCCAAGGGGGTGCGGTCGCTGCACGGGGGCGAGCCGCCGGTGGTGGAGTACCTGGAGTGGTACGCCCGGAGCTGGTTCATGTTCCGCACGCCGTCGGGGCTGGCCAGCTACGGCGGCATCGGCAACCTGCTTGAGTGCGTCAGCACGTATATCGCTGAAGTGGCCTCGCTCAACGCGGCCAACGCCTTCAACCTCAGGTTCGCGGCCGAGGTGGCCCGGATGCTGGGCCGGCCCGACAAGGCCCACGGCTACGAGGCCGAGGCCCGCCAGCTCGTGTCCGACCTTCAGAAGCTGTACGCCCCCGGCCGGGGCTTCTGGAACGCCCGCCTGACCGACGGCCGCATGGTGCCGGTGCGCCACTGCTACGACTTCTTCACCGTGCTCAACACCATCGCCGAGGACCTGTCGCCCACCCAGCATGCGGAGATGACCTCGTTCTTCAAGCGGGAGCTGCGCACGCCAACCTGGATGCACGCGCTGTCCTGCGAGGACACCGACGCCATGTCGGGCGTGCGGCCCGACCACCAGTGGACCGGCGCGTACACGGCCTGGCCCGCGCAGGCGCTGTCGGCCCTCTACCGGGTGGGGCAGGCCGACCTGGCCTTCGAGTGGATGAAGGGCCTGGCCGCCTCGGCCAACCAGGGCCCGTTCGGACAGGCCCACTTCGCCGAGTCGGTGGTCGGGCCGGACGGGGGCGGGGCCCGCAAGTCCTCGCCCAACCTGCCCTACGTCTGCGACTGGGCCTGCTCGGCCGGGGGCGCGTGGGTGAGCACGATCGTCGAGTCGTTGTTCGGGGTGGAGGCCACGCTGTCGGACGGGCTCAGCGCCTCGCCCCAGTTCGCCGACTTCGACCCCGGCGCCCGCCTGGTGGGCCTGCGCTACCAGGGCGCCGACTACGAGGTGACCCGCGAGGGGGCCCGACGGGTGTGAGGGTGTTGGCCTTCGACCTCGGCGGGACGCGGCTCAAGGCCGCGGCGGTTGACGGCGACCAGCCGGAGGGCCTGGTGGTGGCCCCGTCGTCGCTGGCGTCGGTGGCCGAGGTGGGCCGCCGCATCCTCGACGACGCGGCTGCCTGCGACGCGGTCGCACTGGCGGTGCCCGGAACAGTGGTGGGCGGGGTGGTGCAGGTGGTGCCGGGCAAGCTCGACGGGCTGGTGGGCGTGGACCTGCGGGCCTGGCTGGCCGACGCCTTCGGCCTGCCCGTAGGCGCGGTGGTCAACGACGCCCACGCCTTCGGATGGGCCGAGGCCGCGGCCCGCCCCGGTCGACGGCGGGTCCTGACCGTCACCATCGGGACCGGCCTGGGCACGGCCTTGGTGGCCGACGGCGAGGTGCGGGGCCTGCTGAGCGGGCAACCCTTCGAGGCCCGGTGCTCGGCCGCCGCGTTGGCCGCGGAGACGTCAAGTGCCCGGGCGGCGGGCCTCGACGCCTACCGGGCCGACCTGGCCGACGCCCTGGCCGCCCTGTGCTTCGCCCACGAGCCCGAGGTGGTGGTGCTGGGCGGCGGCCCGATGCAGCCCGGCAACAACGTTGAGCCTGGTATGCGCAACCTTTTGAACGAGCGCCTCGCCCCCTGGCTGGAGGTCGACGTGGAGGCCGCCGTGTCCGGCGACGCGGGCGGGGTGGTGGGCGTGGCCCTGTTGAGCCGATGACGCCGCGCCCCGCCGCGGCCGATGCCGCCGACGCCCGCCCGTTGGCCCCCCGACCGGTTCTGGGGACCGATACCGCAACGTGTTGTGGAATCGGCCCGGAGAAGGAGGCGCGGCGGTGAGCGCGGGGTCGGGGTACGACAAGCACCCGAGGGTGGCCGCGGGGTCGGCCTCGGAGGCGACCGCGGGCTGGGACGCGGTGGCGTCGGCCCTGGCCCGCACCGGGGCCCGGGTCGTGGTGGTGGAGGCCTACCCGGGCGTGCGCCTGGAGCCGTTGGCCGAGCGCCTCCAGCCCGACGTGTTCATCGACCCGGCCCGGTGGCTCAAGCCCCCCGCCGAGGTCGAGCGCATGGTGGCCCCCGACCTGACCGAGGACCCCGTCTTCGGCCGCCTGAGCGGGCTGGAGTTGGCCGACTTCTTCGAGCCCGGCCTGCCTGCGGTGCCCGCCGACGGCCGGGTGCTGGTGGCCGGGACCGGCGCGTCGCTCGTCACCACCGGCGACCTGTTGGTCTACGCCGACCTGCCCCGGTGGGAGGCCCAGCAGCGCCAGCGGGCGGGGGAGTCGGGGAACCTGGGCGCGGACAACGCGGGCGGCCGTCCTTCGGCCCTCTACAAACGGGCCTACTTCGTGGACTGGCGGGCGGCCGACCGCCACAAGCGGGCCGTCTGGCCCCAGGTCGACTTCTTGCTCGACACCACCGTGGAGGCCGAGCCCGTGCTCATCGCGGCCGACGTCTTCTTCCGGGCCTTGCGGCACACGGCCCGTCGGCCCTTCCGGGTGGTGCCGTTCTTCGACCCGGCCCCGTGGGGCGGCCAGTGGATGAAGGAGGTGTGCGACCTCGACCGGGAGGCGGCCAACTTCGGCTGGTGCTTCGACTGCGTGCCCGAGGAGAACTCGCTGCGGCTGGGGTTCGGCCCGACCACGGTCGAGGTGCCCGCCATCGACCTGGTGCTGGCCGAGCCTGAGGCGCTCCTCGGCCCGTCGGTGCGCGGCCGGTTCGGCGACGAGTTCCCCATCCGCTTCGACTTCCTCGACACCATGGGCGGCGGCAACCTGTCGCTCCAGGTGCACCCGCTCACGTCGTACATGGCCGAGCACTTCGGGCTCGGGTACACGCAGGACGAGTCGTACTACCTGCTCGACGCGGCCGAGGGAGCGGTGGTGTACCTCGGGCTGCGGGAGGGCGTCGACCCCGAGGCCATGGTGGCGGACCTGCGCCGGGCCGACCGGGCCGACCGGGACGACCGGGCCGAC
>DASYMT010000227.1:0-2102 GCA_036008925.1 Acidimicrobiales bacterium
CGGGGACCAGCGGGGGCTCAGCGGGGGTCGGCCCGGTCCAGGTTCCAGTGCCGCGAGGCCGACGCCAGCCACTGGCCGTCGGCGGCCGGGATGAGGGCGAAGCGGGTCACCGTGCGCTGGCCCCCCTCGTGGTCGCCGTACAGCAGGTCGACGGTCATGGTCTCGCGGGCCTCGATGGCGGCGCGGGCGGCCGCGAAGGCAGGGTCGTCCTTGTCCCGGAAGGCGCCCTGCCAAAACCCCAGGCTGCCCGCGGGGACGTAGATGTCGCGGGTCAGCCGGCGGAAGGCCTCGGGCTCGTGCCGGTTCGAGTGGCCATAGGCCCGCTCGGCGTAGAAGTCCCACCGGTCGAGCACGGCCAGCCCGCTGCCCACATTGCGCAGGGCCATGGCCAGGTAGACGGCGTCGTCGGTCGCCTCGGCCGCAGCCCGGCCGCCCCCGACCTTGACCCAGTGGTCGTCCGCGAAGCCGATCTTCTCGGGCGGGTCGTCCAGCCGGGACGGCACCAGCACCGGCCTGATGCCCGCCAACAGCGCCCGCTCGGTGGCCCGGGCCGACCGGTTGGACGACCGCACCGACGCGAACGTGGCCGCGGCCAGCACCAGCGTCCCGCCCGCCGTGGCCAGCGATGCGATCGTCGCCCAGTCGCTCACCCCCAAAAGCCTACGGCTCCCGTGGCACAGAGCCTTTTGATCGCGCTCACGTCGGTTTACCGACGTGAGCGCGACCAGACAGGTCAGCGGCGGCCGAGGAGGCGGCCGAGGGGCCGGCGGCGCATGAGGGCGGCGGGCTCGTCGTCGTCCGCCTGGTCGGGGCGGGGGGTGAGCTGGCCCAGGCCCCGGTGGCCGGACTCGGCCCCGTCGGCCGGCGCGCTGTCGCCTGCCACCGGATCGGCCTCGGCCTCGTGATCGGCCTCGGCCTCGGGCTCCACGACGACGACGGACTCCTCGACGACGACGGCCACAACCTCGGGCTCCGGCGCGGGCCCGGCCAACGCAGGCGCGACCGGCGCGACTGCGACCGGCGCGGCGGCAGGTGCAGGCGCGGCGAGCCGCTCCTCGCCCGGCCTGCCGGTGATGGCCATGGCCTCGCCCGCCAGCGACTTGGCCGCCATGTCCAGCGCGGGCAGCAGGGTGATGGCGTGCTCCACCAACTCGCTCAACTGCTGTTGCAGCAGCCCCACGTCGGCCTGGAGCGACACCACTGTCGCCGCCGCCCGGTGCTCGAGGGCCGAGGCCTCGGCCTCGGCCTGGCGCACCCGCCAGTCCGCCTCCTCCAGCTTGCGGTCGGCCTGGGCCCGGCTCTGGGCCAGCAGCTCGGCCGCCTCGTCCGCCGCGGCCCGGCGCCGGGAGGCGGCCTGCTCCTCGGCCTGGCGCAGGGCGGCCGCCATGCGCTCGGCCGCGTCGGCCCGGGTGCGAGCGGCCTCGGCCTCGGCGTCGCGCATGAGCTGCTCGCGCGACCGTCCCGCCTCGCTGGCCGCCCGCTCGGCCGCCATGCGCAGCCGCTCGGCCTGGTCGTGGGCCTCGGCCCGCAGCCGGGCCGCCTCGGCCCTGGCCCACTCGACAATGGCCTCGCGCTCTTCGACCGCCTCTTCGAGCCAGGCGTTGATCTCCTCTTCGGCCGCCATGAGCTTCTGCTCGACCTCGCGGTCGACCGGCACCACCTCGCGGGCCGAGACCTCGATCACCATGTCCTCCGACAACCTGTCCTCATTCGGCTCAGACACGCCACATAGCCTCCCACTGAAATGCCGCGCGTTCCGAACATCTCGCCCGGAATGTGCACTCGCGGCCGCACGCTGGGCGCCGCGCTCCTCTCGCCTGACGGCGCCCAGGTCGCCTTCAGCACGTCGGTCAACGGCGTTCCCAGCATCATGGCCGTCCCAACCGGCGCAGGCGCGGAGCCCGCGCCCGAACAGGCGGCCGTGGTCGACCCGAGCCCCGGCCCCTTCGCCTGGACGCCCGACGGCGCCGCCCTCGTCTTCGCCTCTGCCGACCGGCTCATCCGCACCCCTCTGACTGGCGGCCCTGGTCAGGTCATCGTCCAACACGCCGACCGCCTGAGCGCGCCGGCGGTGTCGCCCGACGGGACCCGGGTGGCCTACG
>DASYMT010000228.1:0-4282 GCA_036008925.1 Acidimicrobiales bacterium
CACCCCGCCTGTCCAGAGCAGCCAGGTGTGGCCGCTCTCGATGAAGATGAACGGCCGCCCCGACCGGGACGGGCCGGGCACCCGGGGCAGGGGGCGCACGCCGAGCAGGAAGTTCGACCAGCGGTGCAGCGGCGGCCAGAAGTAGGTGCGCAGGTTCTCCAGCCGGCCCTCCCAGCTCACGGGGATGGCCCCGCCCTCGAAGCCCGCCAGCCGCCGGGACAGCACGGGCCGCAGCGCCACCGCGCCCAGTGCCGCCAAAGGCACGAAGGCGGGCGCCCGGCGGCGCACGGCGGGCGTCACCGCCGCGATCACGACCACCCCCACGGCCAGCCCGATGAAGCCGGAGAACTGGCCCGAGGCCAGCGCGGCGAAGAAGAACAGGACCGAGGCGCCGCTCAGCAGCCACACCGGCGCCACTGGTCGGATGCGCCGCACCCGGGGCAGCCAGGCCAGGGCGATGGCCAGGTTGAACACCACGAAGTCGGCGAACCCCTGAGGCTGGGCGATGGTGGACGAGGCCCGGTTCAGCTTGAGCAGGCCGGGGTCGTCGAAGGGGGCGTAGAAGCGGGCCAGCAGGTCGGGCACGCCGCCCAGGTTGAGCGCCTGGAGGATGCCGACCAGCGCCACCACCACAGCCACCGAGACCGACAGCAGCAGGCAGGTGGCCACCTGGCGCTCGGTCTTCACCGTGGCCCGCACCAGCCAGTAGAGCCCCGCGTACTTCCAGAGGGTGAAGGTGTAGAGCAGGTCGTCGCGGACGGGCGTCAGGCCCCGGGCCAGCATCCACAGCAGGGGCAGCACCGATGCGCACACGGCCAGCAGCAGGATGGACAGGTCGAGGCGGGACAGGCGCAGGCGCAGCCGCCAACTGCGGGCGGGGGCCAAGAGGAACCACCGGGCCACCACCGCGCCCTCGACCAGCAGCAGCACGGCCTCGCTGGGCCGCACCACCGGGATGACCGAGCCCCGGTCGATGCCCACGATGAGCGGCGTGACGGCCATCACCAGATAGGTCCCGACCACGGGCCGGACGAACACGACCGCCACCACGGCGGCGGCCGCGGCCCCGCCCAGGGCGGCCACCGGCGACAGCGCGGCGGTGGCGGCCAGCAGCCCGGCCAGGCCCAGCCCGCACACGGCCAGCCGCCGAGGGAGCGGTGAGAGGACGGGCGCGGGCGCGGGACGGCCTGAGGCCAGCCCGAGGTCGGTCAATGGGCTGCCTGGTGGTGGCGCACGACCATCTTCAGCTTCCCGGCCGGGGTCAGCTCCAGGGCCTCGTCGGAGACCACCTCGACCCGCACCCGCGGGCCGCAGACGGTGCGCGCATAGTCGAGGATGCGCTGCTCCTCCTGGGGGGTGAAGTCGGCCAGCGTCTCCAACCGGATCTTCACGTGGTCGGCCTCGTCCTGCACCACCTGGAACCGGCGCACCCCGGTCGACCCCAGGAACAACGAGTGGAACGACAGGGCCGACAGCTCCCGGTCGGGCAGGTGCAGGCGGTCCCCGGTGCGCCCCTCCATGGAGGCCAGCGTGGGGCCGGGGACGCCGCACGGGCAGGGCCCGTCGCCCAGCACGGCCTGGTCGCCGATGCGGTAGCGGATGAACGGCAGCGACCGCTGGTGCAGGTTGGTGACGACGACCTCGCCGTCCACCACCTCGACGAACGACAGGTTCTGGGCCAGGTGGAAGCGGCCCTCCTCGCACTGCTGGCTCAGCAGGCCGCCGTCGTTGGCCCCGTACTGGTTGACCACCGGGCAGCCGAAGGCGGCGGTGATACGGGCGGGCCAGTCCGGCTCCATGCGCTCGGCCGACGAGAGGATGAGGCGGGGTCCGCGGATCTTGGCCCCGGTGGCCAACGCCGCATCGGCCATGCTCACCAGCGAGCCCGCGTAGCCGTACCAGAGGGCGGCCTTGCGCGACTCCGCGGCGCGGGCCTTGCGCAGCGCGGCCTCGTCGCCCACCTCGTAGTCCTCGGCCGTGGGCAGTTGCCGCTCCAGCATCCGACGCAGCCGGGCCTTGGGCGACGTGCCCCCGCCCACCAGCGCAGGCGGCGTGCCCAACACGGCGATCCGCTCGCCGTAGTGGAAGCCCGCCTGCTCCAGGAAGCGCAGCTTGGCCGCGTACATGTGGGCCCAGGCCAGCCGGTCGAGGGGGTAGCGGAAGGGGTCGCCCGAACTGCCCGACGTGCCCTTCGACAGCGTGGGGATGGCCTCGCGGTCGTCGGCCAGGAAGCGGTCCCGGTTGTCGCGCAGGTCGTGCTTGTCCACGATGGGCAGCTCGGCCAACGGCACGTCGCCCCGCTCCCGGTAGAAGTCGGTGTGGGCCCGGGCGTGGGCCAGCACCTCGGCCAGCCTCTCGTCCCGCCAGCGGTCGCGCTCTTCCTGCGTCCACTGGTCGAAGCGCCGGCGCCAGCGCAGCACCGAGTAGTAGGGCGCCTTCATGACCGGCTCGATCACCAGCGGCGTGGCCGCGGCCAGCAACCGGGAGTAGAGCGAGCGGCGGACGTGGTTCATCGCAGCCCGTCCATGAGGTAGTCGAGCTCGGGAGAGCGCCGCAGCCGCTCGACGGCCAGGAAGGCGGCCAGGCCGAGCGCGGCGGCCAGCACGGCGCTGAGCTGGGGCTGGCGCACCACGGCCGACACGCCCCAGCCGACCAGGGCCATGGCCGCGGCCGAGGCGGCCAGGCGGGGCACCGGGCGCAGGGCCGACTCCCGGCTGCGGGGCAGGCGCTGCACGGTGGCCCGGCGCAGGTGCAGGGCGCTCAGGATGTTGCCGAGGGAGACGGCCAGGCCGAGGAGCACGAGCACGAGCCGGCCCGTCGGGACGAGGTAGGCCACGACCATGCCCGACAGGGCCACGCCGGTGCGCACCATCATCGAGCGCAGGGGCGTGCGGGTGTCGCCCCGGGCGTAAGCCGCGTTGGTGCTCAACACGAACAAACCCTCGCCCACGATGCCCACGCCGAGGGCAGCCAGCGACAGGGCCACCAGCGAGGTGCCCGCCCCGGTGGCCATGGCCCCCCACGAGACAGCCCGGGCCAGCGGATAGCTCAGCACCGTGCACACCACGGCCGCAGGCACCGAGAGGAACAGCACTACGCGTAGGCCGCGGGCGATCTCGTCGCTCAGCTCTTGATAGGCCTCGGCGTGGAACAGGCGGGCGAAGCGGGGGAGCATGGCCACGGCCACGGGCCGGGCGCCCACCGCCACCGGCAGGTAGAAGAAGGCGAGCGCGAGTTGGAAGGCGACCACGCCGCCCGACAGGCGGTTGGCCACCACCAGCACGGCGAAGATACGCAGGGCGTTGAGGCCCGAGTAGCCCAGGGCGGGGGCGATGCGGCGCACCGCCTCCTGCACCTCGGGGTCGCGCCAGCGGGCCTTGGGCACGAGGGTCACGCCCGCCCGTCTGGCCCCCCACCACTGGGCCGCGGCATGGAGACCGACCGCGGCGGTGGTGCCGATGCCCAGCACGACAAGCTCCTGGTTCGAGGTGGTGAGCAGCTCGGGCTTGGTGCCGTAGCGCACGGCCACGAAGACCATGGTCAGGACCACGCCGAAGTTCTCGAAGGCGGGCGCGGCGGCGGCCAGCCCGAAGCGGCCGTGGGCGTTCATCACCGCGCCGCCCACGCCCGCCCAGCAGTAGAGGACGACCTGGGGCATGAGCAGGGCCAGCAGGATCATGCCGGTGCGGCGTTGGGCGGCGGCCACGGCCGGGTCGGCCACGCCCGAGGCGAACACCCGCAGCAGCAGCGGGCCGCCGACCACGATGAGGCCGGCCATCAGCGCCGCGCCCGCAGTCACCACCCCGAGGAAGCCCCCCGCCACGTCGGCCGTGGCCCGGCGGTCGCCCCGGTCGATAGAGCGCACCAGGGGCGGCACCAGCAGGCTGGCCAGGATCGAGCCGGTGAGGAACTCATAGACCAGGTTGGGCACCAGGTTGGTGGCCTGGAAGGTGTTGCCCAGATAGGTGGGGCCGAGCACGGCCGCCACCACCGCCACCCGCACGAAGCCGGTGATGCGGCTGACGACCGTCCAGCCCGCCACTGCGAACGAGTCGCGGGCCACCGACGGCACCGCGGGCTCGCCCTTTTCTTCTGGTTGCGGTTGCGGGTCCTGGGCCCCGGAGGGGCGACGAGAAGGACCGGGGGGGGCGGTCGGGGCGTCTGGGGCGATCATCCCTCGGCGCTCGACGGGCCGGTCGACGGACTCGGCCCCATGCTGGACGGCCCGGTCGGGCTCGGCCCGGTCGGGCTCGGCCCCACGCTGGACGGTCCGGTCGGGCTC
>DASYMT010000229.1:0-5339 GCA_036008925.1 Acidimicrobiales bacterium
GGTCGAGTCGCTGATCGAGCACCCGGCGGCCATGACCCATGCCTCGGCCGCCGGCTCCCCGTTGGAGATCAGCCCGTCGTTGCTGCGGCTTTCGGTGGGGATCGAGTCGGTTGCGGACCTGTTGGCCGATTTGGCCCAGGCGCTCGGGCCTGGGTCATAACGCGTCGTCCTCACAACGCGCTATTGCTCATGTCCGGGCGACGGCGTACCAGTGTCGGCATATCCGAAGGGGGTGCAGGCCATGGCGGTGATCACGCATGTGCTGTTGCGTGGGGTGACGAAGGAGCAGTACGACGCGGTGCGGGAGGCGTGCGACTGGCTGGCGGACACGCCGAAGGGCGGCCATGCCCACCTGACGTACTTCGACGGGGACGAGTGCCACAGTTGGGACGCGTGGGAGAGCGAGGACGCCTTCGCCGCCTTCGGCGAGACCCGGCTGGGCCCGGCCATGGCCAAGGTCGGCGTAGAGGCGGTGCCCGAGGTGGCCTTCTTCGCGGCCCACGAGGTCTTCACCCCCGCCGTCCAGCGCCTCACCGCGACCTAGCTCGGGCGGCTTGATCGCCCCTTGCCATATACCGATAGACCGGCTTCAGCGCGACCAGACGCTCAGACGCCGGCGAAATCGATCGTGCCGCCCACCGAGTAGGAGGCGGTCGAGGTCGGGCTTGGGAAGAAGATCGACAGCACGGCAACTACCGGCCCTGCGCCCACCGGGTTGCCGCGCTCAGCGGCCGTGCACTGACCCGACAGGAACATGAGGCTCCCAATCCGATCCGACTGGACCGGACAGGACACCACCACGAGCGGGCTCACGCTGTCCGAGCACTGCAGGCTGCCGACTCCGGCACCCGAGGCCAGGGTCTCGACGTACGAGGTCAGGTTGACGTCGCAGGAGAGGAGGGGCGCCAGCGTGGTGCCGATCACGTTGGCGCCCAGGAGCGAACCGCGCATGATCCAGGTCTGAGGCGCCGGGGTCAACGTCAGCCCGGGCGAGTCGTTGCCGACGCCCGACCAGAAGCCCGTGGCGGTGGCCGTGGCTGAGGCGGGGGCGGCGAGCAGGGGCAATGCCGCCAGCGAGGCGAGCAACGTCAAGACATGTCTCATACCCCCCATTACGGCCCACGGGTCTGAACGTGTCATCCAATCTCGCGCCCAAAGGGGCTTTGATCGCGCTCACGTCGGCATACCGACGTGAGCGCGATCAAACGGCTCGGGGGACTCAGTAGTCCTCGACGAGGGGGGCGGGCTGGGACTGCTCGATGGCGTCGGCCTCGGGGACCTCAAGGCCGATGTCGGGCGGGTCGGGCACCACCTCGTCTTCCGTGTCCACCACCGGCTCGGCCTGTTCCTGTGCATCGGCCGGGTCGACCTCGAGATCCGCGTCGCTCACAATGCCGTTCTCAGTGCCTGCCATGCGTGGGTCCTTCCCGCTGTGGGTACCTGACCAACCGACCCATCATGGCAACGACCGAATCAACCGAGCCCATCTCGGACGACGAGCGCCGCGTCCGCGCCCAGAGCCACGACTTCGACGAGCCCTCCTTCCTGCTCGCCCTGGACGAGGCCGCGGCCGCGCTGGACGAGGCCGGGGTCCCCTTCCTCTTCATGGGCGGCATCGCCTCGGCCTGCCAAGGCCGCCCCCGCTTCACCCACGACATCGACCTGTTCGTGCGCCCGCAAGAGGCCCGCAAGGCCCTCGACGCCCTGGCCAACAACGGCTTCGAGACCGAGGAGACCTACGCCGAGTGGCTCTACAAGGGCTTCAAGCACGACCAGATGGTCGATGTCATCTTCCGCTCCTCGGGCGACATCTACCTGGACGACGAGATGCTGGCCCGGGCCCCGGTCACCGACTTCATGGGCCGCGACGTGCGCATCGTCCCAGCCGAGGACCTCATCGTGATCAAGGCGGTCGTGCATAACGAGCACATGCCCCGCCACTGGCACGACGCCCTGGCCCTCATCGCGGTGGCCGACCTCGACTGGGAGTACCTCGTGCGCCGGGCCCGCAAGGGCGTGCGCCGGGTCCTCGCCCTCCTCCTCTACGCCCAGTCCAATGACCTGGTCGTGCCGTGGGGCCCCGTGCGCGAGCTGTTCGGCCTCATCGACGACCCGCACGCCCACCCCCTGCGGGTCACCGCCTAGGTCGCCCCATGGACCCGCTCGACCCCAACGCGCCGGCCGACTACCTGGTAGGCCACATCGAGGAGGCCCTGGCCCGCGACCCGCGGGTCAACGAGCAGGGCCTGCACGTCACCGTCACCGGCGGGCGCGTCCTCGTCGACGGGACGGTCTCCACCCCGGCCCGCCATGAGGCCGTCGCCGCGGTGGTGGCCGAGCTGCTCCCGGGCTGGACCGTCAGCAACCAGGCCGACGTGGCCGACTACCCGGAGCCCGAGGCCGAGGCCATGGAGGCCCTCTCGTGATCCGGGTGGCGGCGGTGGGCGACGTCCACGTGGGCAAGGACTCGGCCGGTACCCTGCGCCCCCACTGGCAGCACCTCGACGAGCGGGCTGACATCTTCCTCTTGGCGGGCGACCTCACCAAGCGGGGCCTGCCCGAGGAGGCGGCCGTCCTGGCCGACGAGCTGCGGGGCCTGCGCCTCCCCGTCGTCGCCGTGCTCGGCAACCACGACTACGAGTCCGACCGGGAGAAGGACCTGGCCGACATCCTGGGCGAGGTCGGCGTCCATGTCCTCGAGGGCGACGCCGCCAGGTTCGACCTGGCCGGGCGCCGGGTGGCCGTGGCCGGGGCCAAGGGGTTTGGCGGCGGCTTCCCGGGGGCCATGGGCAGCGACTTCGGCGAGCCCGAGATGAAGGCGTTCATGCGCCACAGCCGGACGGCGGCCGACGGGCTGGAGCGGGCCCTGGCCTCGGTGGCCGACGCCGACGTGCGCATCGCGCTGATGCACTACTCGCCGGTCGAGGGCACCCTGCGGGGCGAGCGCCTGGAGATCTGGCCCTTCCTCGGCTGCTACTTCCTGGCCGAGGCGGTCGACCGGGCGGGCGCCGACCTGGCCGTCCACGGCCACGCCCACGGGGGCAGCGAGAAGGGCGTCACCCCCGGCGGCGTCCTCGTGCGCAACGTGGCCCAGCCCGTGCTGCGGCGGGCCTACACCCTGCTGTGCCTGGGGGCCGACGTGCCGGTAGGCGCTGAGGCGGGCTAGAGGGGCTGCGGCGGGCTAGAGGGGCTGCGGCGCCACCACGTTGCGCTTGCGGCAGCGGACCAGGTTGCCCTGCTCGGTGTCGACCTGGAGCAGCTCGTCGGTCAGGGTGTGCACCAGCCACAGGCCCCGGCCCTGCTCGGCGTCGGGGTCGGGCGGCTCCTCGTCGAGGTAGGGGAGGGACAGGCCGGTCCCGTCGTCCTCGACCTCGATGACCACGTCGGCCTCCACCACCGAGGCCCGCAGTACCACGCCGTCGCCGTCCCAACCGGCGTGCCTGATGCCGTTGCTGCACAGCTCGGACGCGGCCAGCAGGAGGTCGCTCACCGCCTCGTGGTCGACGGGCACGCGCACCAGCCAGTCCCGCAGCAGGTCGCGCGCCAGCCCCACCGAGGCCAGCGTGCGCGACAGCCGGTGTGAGAACGGGCCCAGGCTGTGGCGGGGCGCGGTGGTAGGCGGCGGCCGCCGGCGCAGCACCACGGCCAGCGAGTCGTCCCTGCGGTCGGCCCCGTCCAGCGCCCGCTCCACCAGGATGCGGGCCTGCTGGGAGGCGGGGAAGGCGGCCGTCTCGCCCGCCGTGCCCTCCAGCGCGTCGAGGCCCGCGATGATGTCCTTGGTGCTCTCGATCAGCCCGTCGGTGTAGAGCACGAGGCTGTCGGAACGGCCCAGTTCGGCGTGTACCACCTCGAACGATCCTGCCCCCGGCCACCCGATCGGGATGCCGCCCGCGGGGAGCTGTCGGACCTGGCCCCGGGAGATCAACAGCGCGGGGGGATGGCCCGCGCCGGCCAGTCGGAGCGAGCCCGAGGCCGGGTCGTAGCGGCAGGCGACCAAGGTGGCCACCAGGTCGGGGTTCTGCTGCGTGACGATCTGGTCGGCCCGCTCCACGAGCTGCTCCATGGGGCACCCGTCGAGCACGAGCAGGCGCAGGGCGTGGGCCACGGCCAAGGCGTCCTTGGTGGCCTTGACCCCCTTGCCCATGATGTCGATGACGGCCACGTGCAGCTCGCCGTTGGGGAGCAGCACCCAGTCCCAGAGGTCGCCGCCGGTGGGGGCGCCCTGCTCGGCGGCCGAGTAGTGGGCCCCCAGTTCGGTGTCGGCCACCTGGAGGACCTGGGGCCGCACCGCCATCTGGAGCTGGTGGACCATGTCGCGCTGGGACTCCTCCAGCTCCGACAGCCGCTCCAGAGTGGCGTGGTTGGTGACGGCCACGCCCAGGTGGGCGGCCAGGGCGGCGAGGGGCTCCTCGGCCTCCTCGTCGAAGAAGGCGGGGTCGGCGTGGGCGCAGGCGAGGAGGCCGCAGACCAGGTCGTCGGCACCGGAGACGGGCACCGCGACCAGGCTGCGGGCGAGATCGGGGGTGGCCCGGCCGCCGTCGTTGAGCCGCACGGCGGCCCCGCTGCGGATGACCGGCGCCAGCAGCGGATGGTCCCTGGGGTCGCGGGTGCTGAGGCGGCCGAGCTCGGCGGACGACGGGTGCCAGTGGGACACCCCCTCCTGGTCGATCAGGCACACGGCGGCCCGTTCGGCCCCGGTCAGAGAGCGGGCCGCGTCGAGGACCCACTCGATGGCGCGCCCCAGGTCCCGCTCGCCGTGCACGGCCCGCGCCGCCGCGGCGAAGAAGGGTGAAAGGGTCATCGGGGCGTCTTCGAGCCCCTCGGGCGCCAGCCGGGCCACGGCAGGAGGGTAAGGCGGCTGGTCCGACGATGCCAAGCACCGGGTTGCGCGGCGGCATCGTCGGGAAAGGTGCCGATATGGATGAACGGGCCACTCGGCGCGGTCCGACGGTGGTCCTGGTGGGGACGGACCCTGCCGTGCGGCGTGTGGTGCGCCTGGGGCTGGAGCTCGACGGCGCCATCGTGGTGGAGGGCGACTCGGTGGACGAGGCCCGCGACCGGGCCCTGTCGGGCAGGTACGAGGTACGCGGCGTGGTGGTCGACGCGGGCGTCGGCGCCGAGGAGGCCCGCCTGCTGTGGCCCTCGGCCCGGCTCGTGGTGCTGGACGAGGACGCGGGGAGCCTCGACCCCGACACCCTCGGCCGGCGGCTCGACCTGCGCCTGCCCCCGCGGCCCACTGCCGTGCTCGACGTGGCCCATGTGCTCCGGGAGGAGGTGGCCCAGTTGGCCGAGGCGTGGCGGGAGCTGTGCCGTTGGGACCCGATGCTGCCGCCCGACAG
>DASYMT010000230.1:0-3398 GCA_036008925.1 Acidimicrobiales bacterium
ACGAGGAAGCAGGACTGGCACACGAACTCGTCGGGCTGCTTGGGCAGCACCTTGGCCGTGTCGGCCGTGCGGTCCTCCTGGTCGGGGACCTCGTCCTCGTCCTCTTCCTCCTCGGGAACGACCAGGCGCTCCTTCAGGATCACATCGAGGCTGGCCTCCACGTCGTCGTCATCGACGTCGTCGTCGTCCTCCTCCTCGTCCTCCTCGGTGACCACGACCGCCACCGGCACCTCGACGCCCTCCACCTCGACCACGTCGTCGGCCAACGCCACGTCGTCGGCCAGGAGGTCGTCGTCGCCCAGCTCCTCGTCCTCGGCGAGGTCGTCCTCAGCCAGATCGTCGAGGTCGGCCTCGTCGAGGTCCTCGGGCTCCTCTACCTCGTCGTCGATGAGGTCTTCTTCAATCTCGTCGGCCATGCAGGATCCTTCGTCGCGGTGCGTCGGGGGCACTTCGGGGGCTCAGCGGCCGGGAACCCTACACCGCCGCCCGCCGCTACTTGGACGGAGCGGTGGTGGTGGTGGCCGCACCCGGCGTGTCGGCCGCCGCCGCGCCGAGGTTGAGGTTGGTCACGCCGTCCACCTTCCAGCGCCCGCCCACCTTCACCAACTGAAGCTGGATGTACGAGCTGACCAGCCGCCGGCCCCCGGCCGAGCCTTGGGCCACGGCGTCCACCACGGCGATGCTGGTGACCGTCTCGTTCGAAATGTCCCCCACGAACACGTCGGTCACCGTCCCGGCCGACCGGGCCTTGGTCTCCCGGAACAGCGTGTCCAGGCCGCCGGTGAAGGCCTGCTCGTACTCCTTGCGGAACTTCCCGGTCGACAGGGCCAGGACGCGCTGCTTGGCCTGGTCGAGCTCGTTGTAGTCGTAGGTGAGCAGGGCGGCGGCGAAGCGGCCCGACACGTCCTGCACGGCCCGCCGGTCGCTGCGCTCCTGGTCGAGCTTGGCGTAGAGGGTGGCCGACAACAGGGCGAGGGCCAGGGCCACCACCCCGACCACCACTGCCGGCACAAGGAAGGGTCGACGCCGCCGGGCCGCGGCCTCAGGCTCCGTGCCCCCGGTCGCAGGCTCCGCCGCCAGCGCGGGCTCCAGACTCGCAGGCTCTATAGCTCCGGTCGCAGGCTCCACCGGATCGGCGGTGGGCACGCCTTCATCGTCGAGTGACGTCATAGGGCCTGCGACCTTGCCATACGGGTGATGAGAGAGGCGGCCAGGAAGGCGAGGCCGACCAGGGCGGCCAGCGTGCCGCCGGTGGCGGGCAGGGTCTGCGAGGTCGTACCCGGCGCGGCCGTGCCTCCCACCGTCTGTCCGCTGGCCGCGGCCCGCAGCGCCGACGTGCAGCCGGGCACGGCCGGGATGCCGGGCAGGGGCTTCGGCGGGTTGTACTGCTTGGGCGGGTTGGTGGTGTTGCCGATCAGCCCGACCCTGATCCAGCGGCCGTCGGGCTCCACGTCGGTGGCGTCGAGGAGCTGGTTGAAGGCCTTGGGCCCGAGGTCGAGCAGGGCCTTCAGCTCGGCCAGCCTGCGGGGCGTGGAGGTCTCGTCCACGATGACCTCGAGGATCGACAGCGTGCAGTCCAGGTTCTGCTTCTGGTTCGACACCAGGTCCGCGGTCTGGCCCAGAAAGCGCGAGCCCCGGTCGAGCAGGACCTGGGTGTCGGTCGACGCGGCCCGCAGCGTGGCCGACACCTGCTCGAGGTCGGTGAGGGCCTTGCCCAGCGAGCCCCGGTGCTCGGCCGTCACGTGCAGCAGGCGGGTCTGGTTGGTCATCAGCCGGTCGAGGGCCTCGGTCTTGCTGACCAGGGTGGACGAGAGCTGGTCGCCCGACTCGGTCAGGTCCCGCAGCGCGTCGCCTCGGCCGTGCAGGCCCACGGCCAACTCGTGCAGCAGGGTCTGGACGTCGTCGGGCGGGATGCTGCTGATCAGCCCGCTGGCCGAGCGCAGCAGCTCGGAGAACTCGAGGGGCACGCTGGTCCGCGACACCGGCACCACCGCGCCCTTGGGCAGGTAGGGCGGGCCGCCGGTGTAGCCCGCCGGCGGCTCGAAGTCGATGTACGGCTCCCCCACCACCGACTTGCGCAGCACTTTGGCCGTCGACCCTCCCGGCACCTGCAGGCTGCGCTTCACCTTCATGCGCATGGTCACCCCGCCCGGCCGCCGGGCCACGCTGGTCACCGCCCCGTACGGCACGCCCCGGTAGGTGACCTCGGCGTGGGGCCCCACCCCGAAGGCGTTGGAGAACTCGGCCGACAGCGTGTACGGCTTCTCGATGGCATCCACGCTCACGATCGAGCGCACGGCCCAGCTCACCATCACCACGAACAGCACGGTGAACACGACCAGGTTCAGGAACACTCGGCGGTTGCGCATCTAGGGCACCGAGATGGGGGGGCTGGGGGGCGGGCAGTCGGCCTGGCGGGGGTCCATGTCGCACGGGATGGCCCACATGTAGACCTGGGTGAAGTCTCCCGGGATGATCTGGGGCAGGCCGATGAGGAAGCGGTCGAGCCAGTCGACCAGGCTGCTCACCTCGCCCGTGCTCTGGGCGGCCACGGCCACGATGGCCGAGAGCTGCTTGATCTGGCGGTCCATGTCGGCCCGGTACTTGTCCAGGCTCACGTTCTGGGCCCGGGCCAGGCGGCCCAGCTTGTCCAGGGCGTTGATGGCCCGGTCCCGGTTGTCGGCCAAGACCTGGGTCGTCTGGGCCAGGTTGTCGAGCAGGCCGGCCAGGTCGCCCGAGCCCTGGGCCAAGGTGGCGCTGGTGCGGTCCAGCCCGTCGATCACGGCCTGGATCGACTTGGTCTTCTCGGCGAAGGTGGCGCTGATGGTGGCCAGGTCGTCGATGAGCGACCGCAACTCGGGCTGGCGCCCGCCGAAGCCCTCGGCCCCGGTCTTCACCATGGTGGCCAGGTCGCCCGCGGTGATGGCGCCGAGCACGTCGACCGTCGACTGGGCCACGAACTCCAGCTCCGGGGCCTGGGCCGCGTCGGTGAGGACGTCGCCGTCGGCCAGGAACGGGCCCTGGGCCGGGTCGCCCTTGGCCCGCAGCTCGATGAACTTCTCGCCCAACAGCGACGTGGTGCGCACCAAGGCCTGCGAGTTGCGGGGCACCTTCACCCCGTTGTTCAGGTGGATGCGGACCCGGGCCTTGAAGTCGCTGGTCAGCTTGATGGTGCCGATGGACCCGACCCGCACGTCGGCCACCTGCACGCCGCCCCGGCTCTGGAGGTCGCCCACGTCGTCGAACACGGCGGTGACCGACACCCCGCCGCCGCTGCACGCGCTGAGCAGCGGGGAGACGACGGCCAGCGCGGCGGCGAGCACGAAGGCCCGCCTCACGACACCGCCTCCGCGAACCAGCGGGCGGCCCGGTGGAAGCCGCTCGACCGGGGCCTCGCC
>DASYMT010000231.1:0-4327 GCA_036008925.1 Acidimicrobiales bacterium
TACGAATGCGTGCATCTTTCTTCCTCCTTCGAGGCCCCGGTGGCCTCACTAGCGCCTACGAGGGAGGACGGCATTCGTGTCACATTTCCGCTGATTTTCTGCAAAGCAGCCCGGAAACGAGCGGCATGAGGCAAACCCTTCCAGAAGCTGCCCAGTTTCTGGGGTGAAAGCCGTCCCGTTTCCCGTGGGGGCAGGGTCAGAGGGCGGGGTGGCGGTCGGCCCAGGGCTGAGCCTGCTCCAACTGGGTCCCCAGTTGCAGCAGCAGGTCCTCGCGCCCGTACGCGCCCACGAGCTGCACGCCGATGGGCAGGCCCGCGTCGTTCCAGTGCAGCGGGAGCGACACGCCGGGCTGGCCGGTGATGTTGAACGGAATCGTGTAGGGCACCACGGCGGCGGCCCGGAACACGGGGCCCAGCGGGTTGTCGGCCGACGAGCCGAACTGGCCCAGCTCCAAGGGCGGCTCGGGGATGGTGGGGGTGACCAGCACGTCCCAGCCGTCGGCCCACCACTGCTGGGTGGCGGCCGAGATGTGGTGCAGCCCCTCGAGGCCCACGAGGTACTGCGTCCCCGAGACCGCCCGGCCCATCTCGGCCAGCGCCCAGGTGACGGCCTCCATGTCGTCGGCGGTAAGGGGCCGCCCGATGCGCCGGCCGTACAGGTCGACGTCGGCCGCCGTCCACACGCCGTAGCAGGGCAGGAAGAACTCGATGGGGTCGCCCACCTTGAAGGCGTCGACGCCGACCGACTCGACCGAGTGGCCCAGCGACTCCAGCAGCCGGCCCGTCGACTCGGCCGCGGCCACGCAGTCGGGGTGGGTGGGGGTGGCTCCGTCGGGCGCCTCAGTGAGCACACCGACCCGCAGCCGGCCCGGGTCCTCGCCCGCCAGCTTGGCGTAGGGCTTGGGCGGGACCGGCGGGGTGTGCAGGTCGCCCGGGTGCCAGCCCGCCACCGCGTCGAGCAACGCCGCGGTGTCGCGCACGCTGCGGGTGACGGCCAGCTCGGCCACGAGCCCGCCCCAGGCCTCGGCGTGCACCGGCCACAGCGGCACCCGCCCCCTTGACGGCTTGAGTCCCACGAGGCCGCACTCGCTGGCCGGGATGCGGATGGAGCCGCCCCCGTCGTTGGCGTGGCCGACGGCGACCATGCCGGCCGCCACCGCAGCCGCCGACCCGCCGCTCGACCCGCCCGTCGACCGGCCGGTGTCCCATGGGTTGCGGGACGGGCCGTAGGCGGCGGGCTCGGTGGTGGGGACCAGGCCCAGCTCAGGCGTGTTGGTCTTGCCGATGCACACCAGGCCTGCGGCCCGGAAGCGGCGGACCAGCTCGGTGTCGATGTCGGCCGTCCACCCGGCCGCCTTCACCCCCGCGAACCCGCCGTGGTGGGGGTCGCCCGCCGACAGCGCCACCAAGTCCTTGAGCACGAACGGCACGCCCCGGAACGGCCCGTCGGGCAGGTCGCCCGAGGCCTCGGCCCTGGCCTTGTCGAAGCGCTCGGCGATGACCGCGTTGATCTCGCCGTTGCCCTTCTCGACCCGCTCGATGGCCGCGTCGACCAGCTCGGACGGCGAGGCCTGGCCGGAGCGGACGAGGTCGGCCTGGGCAGTGGCGTCGAGCCAGGTGGTGTCAGTCATGGCGCGCACGCTAACGCCGCGCTGTCGGCCGTGCTCCGCAGGCTGCGCACGCGGTGCCCTCGGGCGTGCTTCTCAGGCGTGCTCCGCGGGCTGCGTTACGCGGCGCGATCCAGCGTGCCCCTCCGGATGGGGCAGGCTGGACGGGTGCCCCCCGCCCGCCGGCTGCTGCCCGTCGCCGTCGCCGTGCTGCTGGTGGCCAACGTGGCGGGGCTGATGGTGCACGACGACGACCCCCGCACCCCCCGGGTGGTGTCCGGCCCGTCGACGACCATGACGGTGTCGCCCTCGTCCACCGTGCCGGGCACGTCGACCACGGCCAAGGACGAGCCCCTGGTGCCCCCCGAGCTGGCGGGCCTGATCGCCGAGCTGGAGGCGTTCGTGGAGGCCAAGCGGGGGCTCACGTTCCTGCACCCGGTGAAGATCACGCTGCTGTCGGACAAGGACTTCCGCAAGCGCATCGACGACCAGTCCAAGTACGACCAGGCCGAGGTGGACAAGACAACCCGCGTGCTGCGCGCCCTCGACCTCATCCCGGCGGGGACCGACCTGGCCAAGGCCCAGCGGGAGCTGTTGGGCGGGGCGGTGGTCGGCTACTACGACGCCAAGGCCAAGGCCCTGTTCGTGCGGGGCGGCAAGCCTACGCCCGCGGTGCGCGAGACCCTCGTGCACGAGCTGACCCACGCCGCCCAGGACCAGCACTTCGGGGTCGACCGGCCCGACCTGGCCAAGAAGGAGGACGAGTCCGACCAGGCCTGGTCGGGCCTGGCCGAGGGCGACGCGGTGCGGATCGAGCAGTTGTACCTGGCCTCGCTGTCCAAGAAGGAACAGGACGCGGCGGCCAAGGAGCAGGCCAAGCAGACGGGGGGCATCAAAGACGTGCCCCGGGTCCTCATCGAGGCGCTCAGCTTCCCGTACGTGGTGGGGCCCAGGTTCGTGCAGACCGTGGTGGGCCGGGCGGGCCAAGCGCGGCTCGACGCCGCCTTCGCGGCCCCGCCCACGACCTCCGAGCAACTGCTGCACCCCGACAAGTTCCTGGCGGGCGAGGGGGCGCTGGAGGTGCCCGACCCGCCCACCGACAACAACGCCAAGGTGATCGACCGGGGCGTGTTCGGCGAGTTCGGCTTCATTCAGCAGTTGGAGGACGTGATCACCGACCAGAACGCCCTCTTCCGGGCCGCCGCAGGCTGGGGCGGGGACCGGTACGTGGCGTGGGACGAGGGGCCGAAGACCTGCGTGCGGGTGGACGTGGTGATGGACACGCCCCAGGACGCCGACGACCTGCGCCGGGCCCTCCAGAAGTGGGTGGACCGCCACCAGGGGGCCGACCTCTCGCCCGCCGGGTCCAGCCCCCTGCGCTTCACCTCCTGCGCGTGATCTGCGCCTGATCTGGGCCTGGCCTGCCCCCCGCCCCCAGCCGATCCGCCCGTTCGACGACGGACACCAGCGCGGCCAGGCACTAGGATGGCCCGGCCGCCAGTCAGCGAATTCGAGGAGCCGCGCGTGCCCGCCACCGTTGTGGTCGGCACCCAGTGGGGTGACGAGGGGAAGGGCAAGCTCACCGACCTGCTTGCCAAAGAGATGTCGATGGTCGTCCGCTACCAGGGCGGCCACAACGCCGGCCACACCATCGTCGTGGACGGCGAGACATTCGCCCTTCAGCTCATCCCCAGCGGGGTGCTCTACCCCTTCATCACCCCGGTCATCGGCAACGGCGTCGTCGTCGACCCCGCCGTGCTGCTGGCCGAGATCGACACGCTGGAGGCCAAGGGCGTCGACTGCTCCCGGCTCAAGGTCAGCGGCAACGCCCACCTGATCATGCCGTACCACCAGGAGCTCGACCGGGTGACCGAGCGCTACCTGGGCAAGAACAAGCTGGGCACCACCAAGCGGGGGATCGGGCCCGCCTACTCCGACAAGGCGGCCCGGGTCGGCCTGCGGGTGCAGGACCTGGAGGACCCCAAGATCTTCCGCGAGAAGCTCGACGTGGTCCTCAAGGAGAAGAACTCGATCCTGGCCAAGGTCTACAACCGCCTGTCGCTGCGGGCGTCCGACATCGCCACCCGCTATCTGGACGAGTACGCCCCCCGCATCGCCCCGATGATCGCCGACACGGTCGCCATGGTCCACGACGGGCTGGCCGCCGGGCAGCACATCCTGCTGGAGGGGGCCCAAGCCACCTTCCTCGACCTCGACCACGGCACCTATCCCTTCGTCACCTCGTCCAACCCGACGGCGGGCGGGGCGTGCGTGGGCGCGGGCATCGGCCCCCGGGACATCAGCCGGGTCATCGGCATCGCCAAGGCCTACGTCACCCGGGTCGGCTCCGGCCCCTTCCCCACCGAGCTGACCGACGAGCGGGGCGACCTGCTGGTCGAGCGGGGCCACGAGTTCGGCACGAACACCGGCCGCCGCCGCCGCACCGGCTGGTTCGACGCGGTGATGATGCGCCAGGCCGTGCGCCTCAACTCCCTCTCCGAGATCGCCCTCACCAAGCTCGACGTGCTCGACAGCTTCGAGACCCTGCGGGTGTGCGTGGCCTACGAGGCGGACGGCGTGCGCTACGAGCACATGCCCTACCACCAGTCGGTGCTCCACAAGCTCACGCCGGTCTACGAGGAGCTGCCGGGCTGGAAGACCGACCTCACCGAGGCCACCAAGCGGGGCGACCTGCCCGCCGCCGCCCGCGACTACATCGGC
>DASYMT010000232.1:0-4683 GCA_036008925.1 Acidimicrobiales bacterium
CAGCACGGCCACCGCCACGACGGCCCGGGCCCGCCTCATCCCCGTCATTCCGGGGCCACCACGATGGTGCCCTGCATGTTCGGGTGGAGGGTGCAGTAGAAGTTGTACTGGACGCCCGGCTTCACGTTCTCCAGCCCGAGCACCGGCGTGGTGGTGCCCACGCTGATGAGGTCGCTCCAGATCAACGGGCACTTGCCCGCCGGGAAGCGCGGGCACCAGGCCTGGGTGGCCGGGCCGTACTCCCTGGACACCACGTCGTGCTGGGCGATGTCGGCGTTGGCGTAGGTGAGGCTGCCGCCCCGCTGCACCACCATGGCCCGGGTCGTGTACCCGGCCGAGAAGGCGCCGGGGCCGCTGGCGATCACCGGGCCCACGCCCCCCGGGGCCTTGGGCGCCTCGGGGGCGGTGACGCCGCCCGCCGACAGGGGCCCGGGCCGGAAGGCGGCCACGATCCCGTTGGCCGGCGCGTACACGGTGTTGCGGGCGATGGACACGCCCCCGCCCAAGCCGCCTGCGCCCGCCTTGACCTGGTCGCTGTCGGACCCGACGGGCCGGTGCAGCAGCGGCACGCCGGTCGCTGCGTCGTAGGCGTCGAGGAAGCCCTTCACGTCCATGGTGTAGACGACGCCGTTGGCCGACGAGGTCTGGTGCCCCCAGTGGGCGCCGTCGGCCACCGGGGCGGCCCACTGCGGCATGCCCGCGTTCTTGTCGACCGACCACAGGTAGCCCGCCGGGGTGATGGGGCCCGCGATGCCCGCCCCCGTCACCGAGGCCGTCCCCACGATGCCGCCCACCGCGCCGGGCGGGCCGACCTGGGCCTTCCACGCCCCGGCCAGCGTGTCGGGGTCGAAGGCGTGGTACACACCGGACTTCTGCCCGTCGCCCACCAGCTTGCGGCCCGACGCGTCCTTGAAGATGTTGGGGGCGGCCCCGAAGTCGAGGTCGATGTCGCCGCAGGCGCCCGCGCCCTGCGGGTACCAGGGCGGCGGGTTGCCGTTGATGTCCTGGCACGGGAGGGTGCCCATCTCCTGGACGAACTCGTCGACGTTGCCCTTGTAGTTGCCCACGATCTCGCCGAAGGTGGCGCTCCCCCGGCGCAGGTCGACCTTGATCACCGAGTTGGCGTGGGCGTGCTCCTTCTGGGGCTGGAACGGGTTGCCGGTGCCCACGTAGGCGAAGCCGGTGTCGGCGTCGACCGCGGGGGTGGACCAGATGGTCGCCCCGGCGAAGCCGTCGCCCACGCCGCCGTCGGCCGCGGGCTCGTGGATGGTCCACGTCTTCTTGACCACGTGGCCGTCGGCCTCGTCGAGCAGGAGGAAGGCGCCCTGGAAGGCATAGCGCTCGGCCTCGCTGCTCGCCAGCTCGGCCCCGCCGCCGGACACGCCCGCGAAGACCACGCCGTTGTAGACCACCGGGCTGCCGTAGACGTCTGAGCCCGGCTGCGAGTCGAGCGGCGTGCTCCACAGCAGCGACCCGTCGGCCTCGCTCAAGGCGATGGCGTAGGGCGCGCCGCCGCGCGAGGCGAAGGCGAAGACCCGGCCGCCCGTCACCGCCAGCGTCCCGTTGACCCCGCCGCCGCTGGGCGTGACCGTGTGCCACACGACGTCGCCGGTGTCCGCGTTCAGCGCGTACAGGTGGCCGCCATCGGTGCCCACGAAGGTGCACCCGTCGGCCACCACCGGGGTCCCGGTGACCCCGCCCTTGCCCCCGTTGGAGGCGACCGCGAACGACCAGGCCGGGGCCAGGCTGCGGGCCTGGGACGGGCCGATGGTCGTCTCCTGGCTCTGGGCCCGCGAGTTGGCCGGGTCGGGGCCGAAGGCGGGCCAGTCGCCGCCGGGATGCAGCGGCGCGGCGCAACTGGCCGCGGCCTGCACGGGCTGGACGGCGATGGCGGGCGCCACCGCGGCCAGCACCACTGCCCCCAGCAGCAGCGCGTTCCGGCGTCGGGTCATGTCTGCGTTCCTTCCGTTGTTCGAGGCAGCGGGTGTCCTAGGCGGCGGGCTCGACCACGAGCCGGCCCTGCATCAAGTTGGTGTGGAGCTTGCAGAAGAACGTGTAGGTGCCGGGGGCCAGTCGGGAGACGCCGAGCGACTCGGCCACGTCCCCCTGGTTGACCTCGTACGGCGTGTCGAACAGGTATGCCCCGTCGGGCTGGACGGGGCCGGTGAGGGTGTGCGGCGCCGACGGGTCGGCGTTGGCCAGGAACAGCCGGCCGCCCGCCGCGATGCGCACCTCGGTGGCCACCGGGACGGACCCGGTGGTGTCGCCCGGGATGTACCGGTACTGCTCGACCCCCACCACCGCGGCAGGCGGCGCGGCCGCGCCCGCAGGCGCGGACGCGGCCACCGCGGCAAGCACAGCCAGAGCCAGGAACAGCCGCCGCATCTAGCTGACGGCCACCTGGGTGAAGGTGACGGTCACGCCGTCCGCGTTGGGACAGGCTGAGCCGATCTCGGCCCCGAAGTCGATGGTGAGCGCGCTGCCCACGTCGGGCTCGGCGTCGAGGGGCACCGGGATGTCGCCGCCCGCGGCCAGTTTCTGGCCCCGGGTCGAGTAGGAGCCGAGGTACTTCTCCTCGCCGCCCCGCACGCCCCGGACGTTGACCTTGAGCCACGAGTACGGCGTCATGCTCAGGTCCTTGTAGGAGACCACCACCCGGCCCACGATGTCGGTCACCTGGTGGGTGACCCGCAGGTAGCCGAAGCCGCCCTGGGCCGCGCACCCGATGGCGCCCGGCGTGAGGTTGGCCCAGAAGATGTCGACCTTGCCGGTGGCCGGGTCGATGTTCGTGTAGTGGGTCCGGTGGTTGCCCGCGGGGTCGCCCCCGGCCGGGCCCGCGGCAAAGGGCGCCTGGTACAGCACGTTGCCCGCACGGGCCTGCGGGGCCCCCAGCCCCACCAGGCCCAGGACGGCCAGCACCATGATGATCCGCTTCATGTTCCTCGACTCCTTTACGGTGACCACGGCTGCGCGGCCCGGTGGTTGATCAGCTCGCGTGCGGTGCGGGGGCCGAGGAGCTGGTTGCTCGACAGCGGCGCCGACGCGGTGGGGGTTGCCTGGTTGATGAGATACGCGTCGCGGATCTTCTGGACGTCGTCGCAACTGAACTTGTTGAACGTGGCGTCCGGGTCCACCTCGTACGCGATGGCCGCGTTGCGCCCGAAGATGCCGTTGCGGATGCTCCGCTCGGGATGGGCCTTGCTGTCGACGGGCCAGCCGTCCACGGCCGGGTGCGGGGAGATGTAGCTGGACCCGCTCAGCGCGTTCTTGGTCGGGTCGTCCACGTCGCCGTCGAGGCCGTAGGGCAGGTTGTAGAGCTGCTTGGCCGCATCGGACATCTGGAACGTGCGCAGGGCGGCGATCTCCGACTGGGGCGAGCCGAACCACAGGCTGTCCGTGCCCCACGCCACCCGCTTGGGGCCGACGTGGGTGATGAGCTTGCCCAACAGGTGGGCGGCCTGGTTGGGATCGCCCATGACGCTGCGCCAGGTGGAGCCGATCTCGGCCCACACGTTGACGACGTTGCCGTGCTGGAGGCCCGGCTTCACGAAGCGGCGGGCGTCCCAGCGGTTCTCCCGCAGGCTCTTGACGAACGCGTTCACGCTGCGGTCGGCCGAGTTCACCTTGTCGTCGCCTGGGTACGGGCCCTCGGCCTGGCTGTCGTAGCCCGAGTGGTAGACGATGAACCGGACGCCGGGGTACTGGCGGGCGGCCGGGCCGATGTCGCGGGGCGAGGCGGCCCGCTGGTCGAACGCCGGGAGGGCGAAGCCCTTGTGGGTGGCGATGACCGGCGGCACGTGCGGGTACATCTCGTGGACGTCCAGGACCTTCTGGCAGAACGCCAGGCCCAGGTCGTCGTCGAAGTACCAGCCGCTGGCGTAGGGCACGTCGCCCCAGGCCGGGTAGGTCTTCCAGCCCACGATGATGTCGCCGTACTTCTGGGCGTTGGCCTCCATGGCGTCGAACTCGGCCTGCTGGAACACGGGCGGGCGGCCGAGGGACGACGACGTGGTGCCCACCGACCCGCGGTTCGGCATCACGAAGGCGTGCATCACGCAGCGCCTCGACTGGGCCAGGTCGTTGACCGTGCGCACGGTGAGGGCGGCCCGCTCCAGGGGCAGGGGCTGGTTGTCCGGGTCGGACGGCACCGCCGACAACACGCACATGGTGGTGGCGCTGTCGAGGTACAGCTCCTTCAGGTAGTGGAACCGGGACAGGTTCTCGATGGGGTCGAGCTCGCCTGCGCCGAAGCCCCGGACGCTGCCGTCCTTGCGGGTGCCGGGGACGCCGCCGAGGGGGCCGGCCTGCGACCACACGCCCGCGAAGAAGCCCTCCATGATCGGGTTGGTGACCCGCCACGTCCCGTCCGACTCGACATGGTGCGACTGGATGTCGAAGATGAACTCGCCCGGGAGGTTGCCCAGTTGGAACTCGGGCTTGTCCAGGAACTGCGGGTCGTCGTACTGGAGGTCGCAGGCCTTGGTGGTCTCGGTGTGGCCCAGGGCGTAGTGGCCCCAGGTCAGGTCCCGAACCTGGTTGATGGCGGCGATGCCTACGCCGTAGGCCGCCGCCGTGCGCACGAAGTTGCGCCGGGACATGCCGAACTTTCGGCGCATGCGCTCGGTGCCCTCGTCGGCCAGGCTCATGATCAGCCGCTCTTCGGGGGTGGACTCCCGGGGGAGG
>DASYMT010000233.1:0-12567 GCA_036008925.1 Acidimicrobiales bacterium
CATCCCGCGCAGCAGTCGATCCAGCCATTCGTGCGCCATAGGGGGATCATCGGCGCGCCAGAGGCCCGGTTTGAGCAGAGAACTAGTCTCCGGCCGGTGAACGAGGGGCGCGTGACCGCCAACGGTGTCGATTTCGCCTACTTGTCCGAAGGGCCGGACGACGGGCCGCTGGCCCTGCTGCTCCACGGCTTCCCGGACACGGCCTGGACGTGGCGGCACCTGGCGCCCGCCCTGGCCGAGGCGGGCTACCGGGCCGTGGCCCCGTTCATGCGGGGGTACGCGCCCACCGCCGTGCCCGCCGACGGGCGGTACCAGACCGGCGCGCTGGCGGCCGACGCCCATGCGCTTTGGAGCGCCCTGGGCGGGCGGCCCGACGCGGTGCTCATCGGCCACGACTGGGGGGCGATCACCGCCTACGGGGCGGCCAACCTGGGCGGCGTCGAGCGGTGGCGCCGGGTGGTGACCATGGCGGTGCCGCCGCCGTCCGTGCTGGGCGGGCTGTTCATGTCCTACGACCAGCTCCGGCGCAGTTGGTACATGTTCTTCTTCCAGCACCCGCTGGCCGAGGCGCTGGTCGCCATGAACGACCTCGACTTCGTGGCCCGGCTCTGGGCCGACTGGTCGCCCGGGTTCGACGGCTCGGCGGACGTGCAGCGGGTGCGCGAGGCCCTAGGCGTACCCGAGCACCTGGCCGCCGCCCTGGGCTACTACCGGGCCATGCTGGGCGGCGTGGCCGACCCGGCCCTGGCCGACGAGCAGGCGGCCACGTCGTCGAACCCCGCGCAGCCGCTGCTGTACCTGCACGGCGCCGACGACGGGTGCCTGGGCCTGGAGCTGGCCGTCGGAGGCTGGCCCGCCACCGTGGTGGTCAAGGACGCGGGCCACTTCCTCCAGGTGGAGCAGCCCGACGAGGTCAACCGGCTGGTGCTGGAGTTCCTGGCCGGGTGAACGACGGGGCCTATGCCGTCGTCAACGGCGAGTGCCCCACCTGCGCGCTGGTCCGGCCGTTGCTGGGCTCGCTGCCCGTCGCCGTCGTGGACGAGGACACCCCGGCCGGGCTGGAGACGTCGTACTCGCTGGGCGTCGACACCGTGCCCACGCTGGTCCGGTTCGCCGACGGGGCCGAGGTCGAGCGGCTGGTGGGGTGGGACCGAGCGGCGTGGTCGGCCTTCTTCGGCGTCTCCGGGTTGGGGCCGGACCTGCCCGAGTGGCGGCCGGGCTGCGGCTCTCGCGTGGTCGACCCGGCCGTGGCCGACGAGCTGGCCGTGCGGTTCGGCGGCGGCGTCCTGCGGTCCCGGCGGGTGGAGCTGGCGTCGCTGGAGGACGAGGCGGAGGCCATGTTCTCGCGTGGTTGGACCGACGGGCTGCCCGTCGTGCCGCCTACCGAGGCCCGGGTCCTGCGGATGCTGGCGGGCACCCGGCGGGCGCCCGGCGAGGTGGTGGCAGTGGTCCCGCCCGACCTGGCCGAGTGCACGGTGGAGAAGGTGGCGGTCAACGCGGTGCTGGCCGGGTGCAAGCCCGAGTACCTGCCGGTGGTGCTGGCCTGCGTGGAGGCCGCGTGCACGTCGGAGTTCAACGCCCACGGACTGCTGGCCACCACGTACTTCTCAGGGCCGGTGGTGGTGGTGAACGGGCCGGTGGCGGCGCGGATTGGGATGAACTCGGGGGTGAACGCCCTGGGCCAGGGCAACCGGGCCAACGCCACCATCGGGCGGGCGCTGCAACTGGTGATCCGCAACGTGGGCGGGGGGCGGCCCGGCGGGGTCGATCGGGCCACGCTGGGCAACCCGGGCAAGTACACGTTCTGCTTCGCCGAGGACGAGGCCGGGTCGCCCTGGGAGCCGCTGTCGGTGTGGCGGGGGGCGGCTGACGGCGTGTCGGCTGTGACCCTGTTCGCGGGCGAGGGGCCGCGCGGCATCGTCGACCAACTGTCTCGGACGCCGGAGTCGCTGGCCCGGTCGTTCGCCGGCGCGCTGCGGTCGGTGGCCCACCCCAAGCTGGTGTTCGCCTTCGACGCCATGCTCGTGGTGTCGCCCGAGCACGCCCGGGTGTTCCGGGATGCGGGCTGGTCGCGGGAGCGGCTGCTGGAGGAGCTGCGGACGCTGCTGCTGCTCGACGGGGCCGAGTTGGTGCGGGGCGCGGGCGGCGTGGCCGAGGGGGTGCCGGAGGCGTTCGGGGGCGCGCAACTGCCCAAGTTCCGGGACGACGGGCTGCTGCTCGTGCACGCGGGCGGCGGGGCGGGCATGTTCTCGGCCATCATCGGGGGCTGGGTGAACGGGGAGGCCGGCAGCCAGCCGGTGACGAGGGAGGTGGGCGAATGAGTCCTGTGGCTGTGGTGCTGGACCCGACCAGCGAGCGCTCGCCCGCGGCCCGCGAGCGGGTGGCCCGGCCGTCGTCATTGGCCGGGCTGACGGTGGGGCTGCTCGACATCTCCAAGCCGCGGGGCGACGTGTTCCTCGACCGGCTGTCGGTGCTTTTGACGGCGCGAGGGGTCGGGTCGGTGGTGCGCTACGCCAAGCCCACGTTCACCAAGCCCGCTCCGGTCGACCTGCGCCACGAGATCGCGGTGAAGTGCGACGTGGTGATCGAGGCGCTGGCCGACTGAGGCTCGTGCACGTCGTGCAGTGTGCACGACATCGTTGACTTGGAGGGGCGGGGCGTGCCGGGCGTGTTCGTGGCCTCGACCGAGTTCGTGGACGCGGCCGACGCCCAGGCCCGTGCGCTGGGGTTCCCCGAGGTGGCCGCCGTGTTCGTGCCCCACCCCATTCAGGACCGCACCGACGACGAGCTGGCCGCCCTGGCCGACAACGCCGTGGAGGCCATCCTCGCCGCCCTCCTCCCCTGACCCCGCCCGCTTCCCCTCTCCACACACATCGGCGCCACGTCCGTCGTGGTCCTCCTCGGGCCAAGCGGCCGTTCTTGTGCAAACCGGCTCAGGGCAAGGGGGTCAGTCGGGCAGCGTGAACGACCCGTCGGGCAGCCGCTCGGCCAGCCCGTCGGCCACGAGGGTGGCGGCCACCCGCACCGCCCGGGTGGGGTCGGCGGGCCAGCCCATGGCCTCGGCCAAGGCGGGCCCGGGGACCGGCCCGTCCCGCAGCGCGTCGACCAGCCTCCCCCGGCCCTGTCGGTCCGAGCCTGCGAAGCGGGACTGGCGGCCCGCAGGCGCGGCGGGGTCGGGCCCGCCGTGCAGCCGCCATTGGCACACCGCGGCCACGGGACACGACGCGCAGTCGGGTGAGCGGCGGGTGCACACCAGCGCGCCCAGGTCCATAAGGGCCTGGTTCCAGTCCCACGCCCGCACGGCCGGGACCAGCGCGTCCGCCGCGTCCTGCGAGGTCACCGACCAGGCCCGGGCCAGCGGACGGGCCGTGTTCACGTCGAGCGGACAGACCGCCTGCTCGTGGGCGAAGGCCAGCACGGCCCGGGCCGTGTAGGGACCGATGCCGGGCAGGGCCAGCAGCGCGGGCAACGACGACGGCAGCGAGCCGGCATGGTCGGCCACCACTGCGACGGCGGTGCGGTGGAGGTTGACCGCCCGCCGGTTGTAGCCCAGCCCGGCCCACGCCCGCACCACCTCCCCCACCGGCGCCGCCGCGCACGCGCCCGCCGAGGGGAACCGCCGCATGAAGGCCAGGTACTTGGGCAGCACCCGCGGCACCTGCGTCTGCTGGAGCATCAGCTCGCTGACCAGCACGGCCCACGGGTCCCGGGTCTGCCGCCAGGGCAGGTCGTGCCGCCCGGCCGACGAGTACCAGCTCAGGAGCGGGTCGTGCACCAGACGAGCGTGTTGTACGGCAGGGGGAAGGGCTCGGGGAAGTCGGCGGCCAGGGCCACCACCTCGGCGGCCAGTGCCTCCCGGCGGTCGGCCTCCATGGCCGCGATATAGCTCACCGAGCGGACCCGGTCTGCCAGCCCGGCCCGGTCGATCATGTGGGCCCACGGGAACGACTGGTGCTCGACTCCGCCGAAGCGCCCCGACCCGCCGATGACCGCGGGCCAGTCGGTGCGGTCGTACGACGAGATCTGATGGGCCCGCCACTCGATGACCTCCGACATCCGGTGCACCCACGGGACCGACTCGTCCCGCCGGTTCCAGACCATGGCCAGCAGGCCGCCCGGCCGCAGCACCCGGGCGATCTCGGACAAGGCCTCGTCGAACCGGAACCAGTGGAAGGCCTGGGCCACGGTGACCGCGTCGACCGAGGCGTCGGGCAGCGGGATCGACTCGGCCGTGCCGTCGAGCACCTCGTGGGCCCCTTCGATCTTGGCCCGCATGGCCTCGACCGGCTCGACCGCGACGAGCCGCCCGACATGTCCGGCCAACAGCGCGGTGAAGATGCCGGTGCCCGCGGCCAGGTCGAGCACGGTGGCGTCGGCAGGCATGCGCGAGACGATGTACGACACCGCCTCGGCCGGGTACGAAGGCCGGCTGCGCTGATAGGCGTCAGCCCCGGCGCCGAAGCCCACCCGAGCCGGCTCCGGGATCGACATGCTCAGTCCGTGGCCCAGATGTCGTCGCCGTAGGGCCGCCGGCGGGGGGGCGCCGCCTCCCGCTTCCACACCATGACCCGGCGCCGGAAGTAGCAGACCTCCTCGCCCCGCTGGTTCAGGCCCTTGGTCTCCACCGTCACGATGCCCCGGTCGGGCTTGGACGACGACTCCTTCTTGTCCAGCACCCGGGTCTCGGCGTAGATGGTGTCGCCGTGGAAGGTCGGCTTCTTGTGGGTCAGCGACTCGATCTCCAGGTTGGCGATGGCCGCGCCGCTCACGTCGGGCACACTCATGCCGAGCACCAGCGAGTAGACGAGGTTGCCGACCACCACGTTCTTCTTGAACTGCGTCTCCTGCTCCGCGTACCACTCGTTGGTATGCAGCGGGTGGTGGTTCATGGTGATCATGCAGAAGAGGTGGTCGTCGTACTCGGTGATGGTCTTGCCCGGCCAGTGCTTGTACACGTCGCCGACCTCGAAGTCCTCGAGGTAGCGGCCGAAGGGGCGGTCATGCGTCGTCACGGCCCCGGAGGCTACGTGACCGCGTACCGGGACAACAGTCCGCGGGCGATCACCAGGCGCTGGATCTCGTTGGTGCCCTCGCCGATGATCATCAGCGGCGCGTCCCGGTAGTACCGCTCGACGGGGAACTCGGTCGTGTACCCGTAGCCGCCGTGGATGCGCATCGCCTCGGTGGCGTTCTCGAAGGCCATCTCCGAGGCGAACAGCTTGGCCATGCCCGCCTCCACGTCGGCCCGCTCCCCGGCGTCGAGCTTGGCCGCGGCCGAGCGGGTGAGCAGCCGGGCCGCCTCCAGCCTGGTGGCCATGTCGGCCAGCTTGAACTGGATGGCCTGGTGCTTGGCGATGGGCACACCGAACGTGTGCCGCTCCTGCGCATACCGGATGGACGCCTCGAACGCGGCCCGGCCCACGCCGACCGCCCGGGCCGCGATGTTGACCCGGCCCAGCTCCAGGGCGGCGAGGATCTGGGGCAGGCCCCGGCCCAGTCCCGCCTCGCCGCCCAGGACCGACGACGCCGGCACCCGGTGTCCGCTGTACGTCATCTCCACCGTCTCCACGCCTTTGTAACCAAGCTTGCCGATCTGCTTGGACACGGCGATGCCGCCGGAGGACGGGCCCGGCTCCTTCTCCACCATGAAGCAGGTGATGCCCTCGGGCGTGCGGGCGGCCAAGGCGACGATCGACGCCCGCTCGCCGTTGGTGACCCACATCTTGGTGCCGTCGATGACGAACTCGCCGCCGTCGGGCTCGGCCTTGCAGCGGAGGGCCTGGGTATCGCTCCCGGCGTCGGGCTCGCTCAGCGACAACGCCCCCCGTCGCTCCCCCGTGGCCATGCGGGGCAGGAGCGCGGCCCGCTGCTGCTCGGTGCCGTGGAGCTTGATCAGCGTGGCCGCGATCATGTGGGTGTTCAGCACGCCGGTCAGCGACATCCACCCCGCGGCCAGCTCTTCCACGATGCGGGCATAGGTCGTGACGTCGAGGCCGAGCCCGCCGTACTCCTCGGGGATGGTCGAGCCGAACAGCCCGAGGTCGGCCATGGCCGCCACCAGCGCCGCGGGGTACTCGTCGGCGTGCTCGAGGTCGGAGGCCACGGGAAGCACCTCGCGGCGGACGAAGGCGCGCACGGCGTCGACGAGCTCGTCGGCCAGCGCCGGGTCGGTGGTCGGCATGAGCGCGATGCTACGGAGCCATGATCGAGCTCGGGCTTCGCAACGACGTCTACCGCCGGCCGCTGGCCACCGCCCTGGACCGACTGGGCCTGCGCGAGGGGTGGCGCTGCGTGGACGTGGGCGCGGGCGGCGGCGACGTCACCGTGGCCCTGGCCGAGATCGTGGGCCGGGACGGGCGGGTGTACGCGGTCGACAGCGACCCCCGCACCCGTGACGACGTGGCCAAGTCGGCGGCCGAGATGGGACAGGCCCAGGTGGTCGCTATCACCCAGGCGGGCGAGGACCTGCTGCTGCCCGAGCCCGTCGACCTGGCCTTCTGCCGCTTCCTGCTGCTGCACGTGGTCGACCCGGTGCGGGTGCTGGCCCGCATGGGACAAGCCGTGCGGCCGGGCGGGTGGGTGGTCGCGCAGGAGCCGATCACGTCGGCCGGGTTCGTGGACGGCAGCCCGCTGTCCATGCCCGAGGCCCGCCACCCCGACATCGGCGCCGTCCTGCCCGCTCTGGCCCGCGACGCCGGGCTCGAGCTGGTGGACGCCTGGGCCGAGGCGCCCGCGGGCGTGGGCGACGGGCCGGTGCGCGAGTACCTCGAGGTGCTGACCGAGGTCGACCCCGGCGACGTGCCCATCGTGCTGCCCCCCCTGGTCACGGTCGTGGCCCGCCGCCCGGCCTCCTCCGCCCCTTCATCTCGCGTTTCCACAGGCACTGTCCCTGTGGAAACGCGAGGTGGGGGGCGTCGGTAATCTGAGCGGCCATGTCCGACCTCTCCGCTGCCGCCGACGCCGTCGACGCGGCCACCACCGTCGTCCGGACGGCCGTCCGCCACCTGGCCGCCCAGGGCGACGCCGACGCCAACCAGGTCCTGGCCTACGACCTGGCCCACGCGGCGGCGGCGGTCGAGAACGCACGGGCCGTCCTCGACTACGGGGGCAAGGGCGAGGTCGAGGCCCGCATCGCCTGCGCCTTTGTGGCCGATGCCGTGTACGACGTGGCCGTGCGCATCCTGGGCCGCGAGCCGCAGTGGGGCGTCGAGCCCGGCGCCCTCAGCCCGGCCATGCCGTTCGTGAGCGCGTACCGGGACCCCGAGTACCTGGCCGGCCTGTGCGGCGAGCAGGGCCCCCGCCACCTCGACAGCGACTTCGAGATGGTGCAGGACACCTTCCGCCGCTTCGCCGAGGACGAGATCCGGCCCGTGGCCGAGCACATCCACCGCCACAACGAGGACATCCCCGAGAAGGTCATCCAGGGCCTGGCCGAGATCGGCACCTTCGGCCTGTCGGTGCCCGCCGAGTACGGCGGCTTCGCCGAGGGCGGCGAGGGCGAGTACCTGGCCATGGTGGTGGCCACCGAAGAGCTGTCCCGGGGCTCACTCGGCGTCGGCGGGTCCCTCATCACCCGCCCGGAGATCCTGACCCGGGCCCTGGTGAAGGGCGGCACCGAGGAGCAGAAGCACGAGTGGCTCCCCCGGCTGGCGTCGGGCGAGATCATGAACGCGGTCGCCGTGACCGAGCCCGACTTCGGGTCCGACGTGGCCAGCCTCAAGGTGACTGCCACCCCGGACGGCGAGGGTTGGCGCATCAACGGCGTGAAGACCTGGTGCACGTTCGCGGCCCGGGCCGACGTGCTGATGCTGCTGGCCCGCACCGACCCTGACAAGAGCGCGGGCCACCGCGGCCTGTCCCTCTTCATCGTCCCCAAGGAGCGGGGCGAGGGCCACGGGTTCGAGCTGTCACAACCCGGGCCCATGGGCGCCTCCGGCGCGGCAGGCGGGAAGATGGAAGGCCGGGCCATCGACACCATCGGCTACCGGGGCATGCACTCCTACGAGGTGGCCCTCGACAACTGGTACGTGCCCGGCGAGAACCTCATCGGCTTGGAGGCCGGGCGGGGACGGGGCTTCTACCTCCAGATGGAGGGCTTCGAGAACGGCAGGCTCCAGACCGCGGCCCGGGCGGTGGGCGTGATGCAGGCCGCGTACGAGGCGGCCTACGACTACGCGGTCAACCGCAAGGTGTTCGGCAAGCCCGTCCTCGACTACCAGCTCACCCGGGCCAAGCTGGCCCGCATGGCCGTGATCATCCAGGCCAGCCGCCAGTTCGCCTACCAGGTGGCCCGGCTCATGGCCAAGGGCGAGGGGGCCATGGAGGCGTCGATGGTGAAGGCGTACGTGTGTCGGGCGGCCGAGTGGGTGAGCCGGGAGGCCATGCAGATCCACGGGGGCATGGGCTACGCCGAGGAGTTCCCCGTAAGCCGCTACTTCGTGGACGCCCGGGTGCTGTCCATCTTCGAGGGGGCCGATGAGATCCTGGCCCTCAAGGTGATCGCCCGCAAGCTGCTCGCCTCTGTCTAACGGGTGGACCGGCCCCGACAGGCGAGGCCGGTCCACCCGATGAAGACGGGGCTTGCCTAGCGGGAGCGGCGGGCCCGCGGCGCCTTGCTTGCCTTGCTCACGAAGGTCTTGCGCTGGGCCACGATCGGGCCGCCTGCCACCTCGTTGACCGAGAAGTACGTCCCGTCCAGCGGGAAGGCCAGCGGCGGGGCCGTGCCCGTGATCCCGGTGGCGTTGTTGTTGCCAAGCAGGTTGCCCTGGAAGGCGGCGTCGCCGAAGGCGAACACGCCGCCGTCGAGGCCGAGCATCCAATAGCCGAACCCGGTGGGCGACGGGGCGAAGTCGACGATCGGGGCGTTGAGCTTCATGCCGCCCATCGACCCGAAGAACCCGGCGTCGCCGTAGTTGAAGACGCCGCCGTCCTCGCCCACCAGCCAGTACCCGTCGCCGGTGGGCGTGGGCGCCATGCCGACGATCGGGGCGTTGAGGGGCTGGCCGCCGCGCGAGCCGTGGAAGCCGGCGTCCTCGAAGGCGAACACGCCGCCGTCGGTGCCCGCCAGCCAGTACCCGTCACGCTGGGGGTTGACCGAGATGCCGATCACCGGGGCGTTGAGGTCCTGGCCGCCCATCGAGCCGTGGAACGGGGCGTCGGGGCCGTAGTTGAACACCCCGCCGTCCAGCCCGGCCAGGTAGTACCCGTCCGAGCTGCGAGGCGACATCGAGACCACCGGGGCGTTGAGGTTCATGCCACCGGTGGAGCCGAGGAAGTGGGCGTCCTGGCTGTCGTCGGTGGGGTAGCTGAACACGCCGCCGTCCAGGCCCAGCAGCCAGAAGCCCTCGCCGAACGGCACCTGCTGGATGTCGACGATGGGGGCGTTCAGGTTGATGGTGGTGGCGTCGCCGTAGGGCTTGGCGTCACCGAAGTGGGCCACCTCGCCCAAGGCCCCGCTGATGTAGTAGCCCTCGGTGCCATTGACGCTGAGCGGCACCTCGAGGCGCACGGTGTCGGCCGAGTCGCGCAGCTCGAAGGTCGTGTTCCGCGGCCCCGCGCCCGTGGGGAGGGTGATGATGATGAAGGCGCACGTGTTGCCCGGGGCCAGCACCCGGTCGCTCACGCCGTCCGGCGCCTTCAGGCAGTCGAAGTCCGAGTCGGGCGAGAAGGTGCTGGGGTCGATGCCCGTGGCCCCGGCGAAGTCGTTCACCGCGCCGCCCGCGTTGTTGGCGCTGTGCAGGGTGATCGACGAGCCGCCCGTGTTCTGGATGGACAGGATGTCGATCATCAGCGTCCCCACCCGCACGTTCCCGAACGACATGGACCCGGGGTCAGGGGTCAGGACCGCCGGAGTGCCCGCACTGGCGGGCTGGCTGACGGCGATGAGGGCCACGATGGTGACGAACAGGGCGAGCAAGCCACCAAGGCGGGACTTGCGGCGGATGCGCACGGGCAACGGCTTCTCCTTGCTGTTTCGGACGATTTGCGACACTAGACGCTGCTACTGCCCCGGCCGTTCACGCCGTCGGGCGCCACGTTCGGGTCGATGGGCGGGGCGGTGCCCGCGATGGAGAGGCCGTTGACGCCTGCGTGGGCGGGCGGGGCCAAGGGGCCGGGCGCGGCGACCAGACCCGCCAGCAGGAGCACGGCAATCAGTGGCGAGGAGTGCACGCCAGTCGCCTCCGGAGGTTGTCGCCGTTTCGCCGTGGATGCTCACTACCCAGATCGGTCCCTGCACATGCTTACCGCTCGCCCACGCCCGAACCCCGCGCTGGGACAAGGGCCTACCGCTCGATGGTGAGGTTGCGCAGGTAGTACCAGTAGGTGCGCTTGCGGCACCGGGCCCACAGCGACTTGGACCACACGTCCCAGAACATGGCCCATGACCGGCGCCAGCCCTCCACCGGGCCGAACTTGTCCCGCTTGGTCCGATGGGTCACGCCCCGCATCACCCGGGCGGTGACGGGCAGGCGGCCCTCGGTCACCACCTCGTTGATGAACGTCTCGATGCGGTACCCCTCGCGCTTGGCGGGCGGGACCGCCTCGAACACCCAGCGGGGCACGATGCGCTCGCCGGTGGTGGGCGGGAAGCGCAGCACCAGCCGGTTCCACACGCCGTAGTCGAACGTGCCCAGCGACATGGCGGCCCGGCCCGCCACGAACGGCTCGCAGATGGCGTCGAGGTGCTCGGCGGTGAGGCCGAGCAGATCGGCGTCGACGAAGAGGATGGCGTCGGCGTCGGTGGCCGCCACCCCGGCCTCCATGGCGTTGGCCTTCGACCCGTCCCCGTCCGGCGAGCGCCTGATCACGACCGCGCCCGCCGCCTCGGCCCGCTCGGCGGTGTCGTCCGACGAGCCGTCGTCGACCACGATCACCTGCCGCACGTGCCGACACCGCCGGCACTGCGCCACCACCTCGGCCACGGTAGGGGCCTCGTTGCGGGCCGGGATGACGGCGTCGATGACCGGATGCTGCTGCGTCAGGCGGCGCTCGGCGTTCGTCCGCTGGCGCTCCGCCTGCGTCAGGCCGCGCTCCGCTTGCGCCCGGCCCGCTCGCCCTTGGCCACCAGCTTGACCGCCACCTTGCGAGAGGCCTCGTCGATCATCTCGTCGCCGAACATGACCGCGCCCTTGCGGTCGCCCTCGGTGGCCAGCTTGTAGGCCTCCAACACGTCCCAGGCCTTGTCGAACTGCTCCTGCGACGGGCTGAAGACATCGTTGAGGATGGTGACCTGATCGGGGTGCAGCGCCCACTTGCCGTCGAAGCCCAGGATCTCGGTGCGGGTGCAGTAGTCCCGGAAGCCCTCGGGGTCGCGCACCTTGACGTACGGCCCGTCGATCACCTGGAGGCCGTTGGCCCGGCCCGCCATGAGGATCTTCATGAAGACGTAGTGGAAGTAGTCGCCCGGGTACTCGGGGATCTGGAGGCCGCCCGCCAGCGACGGCATCTCCATCGAGGCCGAGAAGTCGACCGGGCCGAGGATGACGGTCTCCAGCCGCTTCGACGCCGCGCAGATCTCCTCCACGTTGATGAGGCCCCGGGCCGTCTCGATCTGGGCCTCGATGCCGATATGCCCGATGGGCAGGCCCGAGTTGATCTCGACCTGGGTGAGCAGCAGGTCGAGGGCCACCACCTCGGCCGCCTGCTGCACCTTGGGGAGCATGATCTCCTCCAGGCGCTCGCCCGCGTTGCCCACCACCTCGATGACGTCGCCGTAGGTCCACTTGGTGTCCCACGCGTTCACCCGGACACAGAGGACTTTCTCCCCCCAGTCCTGGTTCTTGATGGCGTCGACCGCCTTGGCCCGGGCCGACTCCTTCTCCAGCGGGGCCACCGCGTCCTCCAGGTCGAGGAACACCATGTCGGCGGGGAGGCCGGGCGCCTTGCCCAGCATCTTCTCGCTCGAAGCGGGGACCGACAGACAAGAGCGGCGCGGCAGGTTCCGGGTGCGATCGGACATGCCGGAATCGTAGGAGGGCGCCTCGGCGGCACGCCAAATGTGGTCAGGCCGTGCCGAACTCAAACAGTGCCGAACTCAGACCGTGCCGGAGTCAGACCTTGCCGATGAAGAAGGCGGCCGACCCCACGATGGCGTACAGCCCGATGAGCTGCGTCCCTTCGAGCCAGTTGCTGCGCCCGTCCTGCACCAGCAGGGCCACGACCGCCACCGCCACGGCCATGGCCGACACCTCGAAGGTGGTGAACACCAGGTGCAGGTGGTGGCCGAACAGCGCGCCTGCCAGCACCAGCAGCGGCCCCACCAACAGGGCGATCTGGGCCGACGAGCCCACCGCGATGTCGATGGCGATCTCGGTCTTGCCCTTCATGGCCAGCAGCACGGCGGTGGAGTGCTCGGCCGCGTTGCCCACGATGGGCACGAGGATGAGCCCCACCCAGATCTTCGACAGGCCCCACGCCTCCACCGTCGGCTCCAGCGCGCCCACCAACAGCTCGGACATGAGCCCCACAAGCCCGCCCGACACGGCCAGCCAGAACATGGCCCGCCGGATCGTCCAGGCGGGCGTCTCGTCCTCCGGCTCGACCGGGCGGAACACGTCGATGTGGGTC
>DASYMT010000234.1:0-3600 GCA_036008925.1 Acidimicrobiales bacterium
GTCCCGCTCGGTCCAGCAGGGGTCCTTGCCGCCGGTGGTGTCGGCCACGCTGCCGCCGCCGATGCCGCTCGGGAAGAGCGTCTGGCTGCGGGGCGGGACGGGGCCTGCGCCCGGGACGCTCACCTTCTGCGGGGGCACGTACGGAAGCGTGCCGGGGACGCTGCCCTCCACCCACTGGGTGGCGCCGACCTGGAGGCCGGTGTGGAGCCCGGTCTCCTCATAGACCCAGGTGCCGCCGGTGTAGCCGTCGCTCTGGCTGCCCAACGGGGTAGCCGACAGGGCGGGATCGCCCGCGTCGTCCGCCGTGTCGTCGAAGTCGCGGTCGTCGAGGTAGAACGTCTTGCCCTGGGCCGAGACAGCGGTCACCTTGGAAGGCTGACCGGGGATGGTGCCCTTGGCACCGTCCTTGCCCTGACAAGCGCCCTTGCGTTCGTCCTTCGCGTGCGCCGGGGTCCCCCCCGAGATGATGACTGCTGAGGTGGCCAAAGCGGCTACCCCCAGCAAACTGGCCAGTCGGCGCATCTTTTCTCCCCTTTCCGCCGCGTAGTGGCGTGATTGGTAGGAAGGTTCGCCCTCGCGCCGTCAAATCCTGCATGGTGAGATGGTTGTGACGGTCAATCCCGACAGGCGAAAGGGGTGGGCAAGCCCTCGTCGGACGCCTGAAACGGTCCCGGCGGCCGCCCGCCCGGCGGACCCGTTAGGACGGCCAGCGACCCGGTCAGGACGGCCCGGCGGTCCCGGCAGCCGCCCGCCCGGCGGACCCGTCAGGACGGCCCGGCGGCCCGGTCAGGACGGCAGGGGCGACGGGTGCACGGACTTGATGTCCATGCGGAAGGCGGTGGTGGTCGCCTTGGCGACGATCTTCTGCTCCACCGTGCCCGTCACCCGGAGCACGAGTGCCAGGTTGGGCGAGTAGAACTCGGTGGTCGTCGTGGTGGTCGTGAAGGGCCCGATGGGGAGGCGCTGGACGTCGACGACCTTGCGCTCGATGACCACCACGGGCAGGGCCTCGCCCGCCACCGTCACCGTGTCTGTGCTGGTGGCCTTGGCCTCGACCGTGCGCTCGCGGGGCGGGTCCCCGCCCTGGGGGCAACTCGTCTTGGTGGACCACGTCTGGCCCACGGTGAGAGGCAGCCGCACGTCCATGATGTCGGGAGCCCAGTCGCACAGCGGGCCGGGGTGGGGCTGGCCGTTCTGGTCGGGCGTGGCCTTCTGCTCGTAGTCGACGATCTTGGCGTCGAGCCGGAAGATGTCGACCGAGCGGATGATCGTGCTCTTGTCGGTCCACGTCTCCAACTGGATGACGTCGTTGCCCGTCTGCCCCTCGCCCTCGTAGAAGTCGAGGGCGCGCACGTCCTCGTTTTTGGGGCCGGTGGCATAGAGGTAGCGGCCGGGGGCGGGCACGCCCGGGCGGCGCTGGCGGCCGGTGGTGGCAGTCGTCTTGCCCGGTTTCGCCGTGCCGCCCGACGCCGTGGCGCCTGGCTTCAGCGTGGTGGGGACGCCGTTCTGGTCGCCCCCCGCCCCGAGGGCGGCAGGGCCGGTGGTGGTGGTCTTGGCTTCGGCGCCCGACCGGCCGGTGGACCCCTTCCCCCCGCCGCAGGCGGCCAGGCCCGCGGCCAGCACGAGGACGCTGCACACGAGGGGGGGACGGCGGACGGGCCGGGGACGCGGCGAACGCCCGGCCAGGGGGGCCGCAGCGGCAGCGGCGGCGGGCGCGGCGACGGGCGCTGCGGGGGGTCGCCACATGACGCGGGCGGCCCGCGGCCGGGCCCGAAACGACAACCGCCCTACTTGCCGCTCATGGTGACGTCGCCCACGGCCAGGCTCATGCCCGACGCCGACATGGGCAAATGGGCCACGTCGCCGCCGATGGCCACCACGTCTTGGAGCATGCGCTGGAGGGTGGAGGCGATGGTGATCTCCCGCACCGGCTCGGCCAGCACGCCGTCGCGGATGATCAGGCCCTCGGCGCCCGCCGAGAAGTCGCCGCTGATCGGGTTCACGCCCGAGTGCAGCCCCTTCACGTCCTGGACCAGCAGCCCGTCGCCCACCGAGGCGACCAGCTCGGCTTGCGACATGGTGCCGGGCGTCAGCGCCAGCGCCCGGCACCCCACGCCGACCGGCGCGGCCAGCGCGGCCCGCGAGGCCGAGCCCGTCGAGCCCCGGCCCGACCGCCGGCCGGTGTAGCTGTTGTGCACGAACCCCTGGAGGACGCCGCCCGCCACCAGCGGCACCCGCCGGGCGGCCAGGCCCTCGGCGTCGAAGCGCGAGGCCCCGAACGCATCAGGGTCGGTGGGGTCCTCCACCAGCGTCACCACGGACGCCCCGATCTGCTCCCCCACCCGGTCTCCGAAGGGCGAGTACCCCTTCAGCACGGCCTCGCCGGTGAGGGTGGACCCGATCAGGGACAGGAACTGGGCGGTGACGAACGGCTCCAGGACAACCGTGAGCCGCCGGGACGCGGGCTGGCGGGCGCCGAGCATCCGCACGGCCCGGGACACGGCCCCGTCCGCCACCGAATCCACGTCGAGCTCGTCCACGCTGCGCCCCACGCCGTACCACCCGGCCGTCTGCGTCTGCGCCCCCTCCCCCGCCATGACGTACGTCGCCAGGTAGCAGACCGCGGCCTCCGACTCGGCCCGCACGCCGGTCGTGGTCGCCACCGCCGCGAACACCACCTCGTCGCCGTACATGGCGGTGTCCACGCCCCGGATGGCCGGGTCGGCCGAGCGGGCGGCCCGCTCCAGCTCCAGGGCCAGCTCCACCTTGCGGTCCACCGGCGTCCCCGCCAGCTTCCCGACGTCGACCACCAGCTCGGGCGGGGCCACGCCGTCCGGCGACGCCATCCCGTTGTGCTCGTCCACCCCGGCGAAGCGGGCGTTGTCGCGCGCCTCCTCCAGCGTCTCGGTCAACGCGGCCGAGTCCAGCGCGCCGGTGTAGGCGAACCCCTGCCGCCCGTCGACCACCACCCGCACCGCGATCCCGGCCGAGGCGGCCGACGAAAGCGACTCCACGTCGCCGTCGTAGGCCTTGATCTCCGTCTCCCGGGACCGGGCCACGTAGACCTCGACCTCCTCGCCCGTCCGCGCCCGGCCGAGGACGCCTTCAGCCAACTCGGGCAGCTCGCTCATGCCGCCGTCCCCCCGACCGTCAGCGAGGTGACCCGCAGCGTGGGGTTGCCGTCGCCCACCGGCACGCTCTGGCCGTCCTTGCCGCACATGCCGGGCGGGCCCATGGCGAAGTCGTTGCCCACGGCGTCGATGTTGCGCAGCACCTCGGGCCCGTTGCCGATGAGGTTGGCGTCGCGCAGCGGGTCGGTGATCTGGCCGTCCTCGATGAGGTACGCCTCGGTCATGCCGAACACGAAGTCGCCGGTGGCCGTGTCGACCTGGCCGCCGCCCAGGCTGGCCACATACACGCCGTTCGGCGTCTGGCGGATGATCTCGGCCGGGTCCTCCTGCCCGTTGACCAGGAACGTGTTGGTCATCCGCACCATGGGCACGTGCCGGTACGACTCCCGCCGCCCGTTGCCCGACGACGGCCGGTCGGCCTTGCGAGCCCGCAGGTGGTCCCACATGTAGTCGGTGAGCACGCCGTCCT
>DASYMT010000235.1:0-2965 GCA_036008925.1 Acidimicrobiales bacterium
GAACACCCCGCCGTCGGCCGCGGCCAGCCAGTAGCCCTCGCCGGTGGGCGTGGGCGCGATGCCCACCACCGGCGACACCAGGTCGACCGACCCGGCTGAGCCGAAGAAGCCCGCGTCGCCGTAGTCGAACACCCCGCCGTCCGACGCAGCCAGCCAGTAGCCGTCCCCGCTGGGCGAGGCGAACATCCCCACCACCGGCGCGTTCAGCTCCAGGCCGCCCGCCGAGCCGAAGAAGCCCGCATTGCCGTAGGCGAACACGCCGCCGTCCGCGCCCACCAGCCAGTAGCCGATGCCGTGGGGCATGGCGGCGATGCCCACGATGGGCGAGTTGAGCTGCTGGCCGCCCATGGACCCGTGGAACACGGCGTCGCCGAAGCGGTACACCTGGCCGTCGGCCGTGGCCAGCCAGTACCCCTGGCCGTTGGGCGTGGCCGCCATCCCCACGATCGGGCTGGGCAGGTCCATGCCGCCGAGCGAGCCGAAGAAGCCCGCGTCGCCGTAGTTGAAGACGCCGCCGTCCTCGCCCACCAGCCAATAGCCCAGGCCCGACGGCGTGGGCGCGCCGCCCACGATCGGGGCGGCCAGGCCCAGTTCGTTGGCCGAGCCGAAGTACCGCTTGCCGTAGCCGAACACCCCGCCGTCCTCCCCCAGGAGCCGGAAGCCCTGGCCCGTGCCCACTGCGATCTTGCGGGTGGTCACGGCCCGGTGCCCGAACGAGTCGGTGACCTCGAGCCGCACCGGGTAGGTGCCGCCCTTGGCGTAGCGGTGCGAGGCCGACGGGCCCTCGGTGGTGGCGAACGGCGTGCCGTCGCCGAAGTCCCACCGGAACTGGTCGACCGTGCCCTTGGTGCTGGACGCCTCCGCGGTCAGCGTCACCGGCTCGGCGCTGCTGAAGGCGCCGCCGTTGATCGAAGCGGTCACCTCGTCGAAGGCCCACTTGAAGGCCTTGTCCGCCAGCGCCGAGGCCGACGTGTGGCCGGTGTCGCTGCGCAGGCCCTCCAGGCCGAACCCGAGGGACAGCGTGCGGTACAGGAACTCCTGGCGGGTCTCCTCCAGGGACGGCTCGGACGACTTGGTGTGGCCGAAGGCGGCGCCCGCGGGCACCGCCCCGCCCGGTGCGGCGGCGAGGATGGTCGACACCGCGTGGGCGGCCGAGTACGTGTCGGTGTTGGGCATGGGCGAGGTGGCCTCGATCGAGTCCTGGCCGCCCGCCGCGTTGCCGCCCGGGGTGAGGTCGAGGGTCATGCCGTCGAGCCAGTTGGCGCCGGTCGCGGTAGGACGCGGCGCGCCCACCGGATAGCTGTTGGCCGCGTCCTGCTCGATGCCGAGGTAGCCGTGGTACAGCCGGGACCGGCCGATGCGCGGCGAGTCGAAGTCGGTGTTGCTGTCGGTCGTCTCGGCCAGGTTCTGTCCCATGGCGAGGAGCCTGCCGCCGCCGTTGAGGTAGGCGTTCAGGGCGTCCTGGTCCTCCACGAAGAACCCGCTGGTGTCCCAGGAGTCGTTCTCACCCGTGAACAGCAGCACCGTGCGGTACTCCTTGAGCATGCCCAAGGGGAGGAAGCCGTCGTTCCACGGCTCGATGTAGTCGTATGACAGGCCCAGGTCCTCGAGCAGGCCCTGATAGAAGCTCGCGTAGTCAGCGAAGCCGTCGGCGGCGGCCGAGCCGTCGTCGTCCACCAGCAGCACGTCGGTGGTCGGCGCGTCGACCACCACCCGCAGGAACACGGGGATGTGCAAGGTCTTCGCGGCCGTCAGGTTCTCCAGCACGACGCTGCCCTCGTAGTCGCCGGGCTCGGCGCCGCTCTCGGTGCTCAGGGTGACGTTGAAGGCGGCCGTGCCCCCCGGCCCCGCGGTCAGGGTGGACTTGCTGAGGTCGATGTTCAGCCCCGCGGTGTCGACGTCAGTCGACAACGACCACGTCTGCACGCCCGGGTCGAGGTTGGTGGCTTTGACCGCCGTGGTCTGGCCCGTGCCCGCCGGGCGCTCGCCCGCGCTGACACTCGGCACGTCGAGCGACAGGCCGGGGTCGATGGCCTCGCTGAGGTCGATGCGGCCCGCGCCGCGGTCGAGCACGCCCGCCTGGTTGCTGTGGGCGGTGTCGAGGAACACCTGGTCGGTGGCCGTGTTCATCAAGGCCGACTTCACCTGGGCGGGCGTCCACGCCGGGTGGAGCGCCTTCAGCAGCGCGGCCGCGCCGGCCACGTGGGGCGTGGCCATGCTGGTCCCCGACGCCGAGCCGAAGCCCGTGTACTTCTCGGGGAAGACGGTCCCGTTGTAGCCCGCCGACACGACGTCCACGCCGGGGGCGGCCAGGTCGGGCTTGATCTGCTTCCCGGCCGACGGGCCGCGCGAGCTGAAGCCCGCCACCACGTCGCCGATGTTCTCGGCCACGTGCGAGTCCTTGGTGTAGGCCGCGGTGCCGCCGGGGGTGGCGTTGACCAGGGCCAGGCCGTTGGAGCGGCGCAGGAAGAACGACGGGATGGTGACGTCAGCGGCATGCTCGCCCGGGCCCATGGCCTGGAGGTTGTTGCCGTTGGCGGCCGAGTTGTAGACGAAGGCGGCCACCGCCCCCGCCTGCTGCGCGTTGTAGACCTTCAGGCTGAAGTCGCACGTCCCGCGGGAGATCACCGCGATCTTGCCGTCCAGCGAGGTGGCCGGAAGCGGGTCGCAGGCCAGCGGGCTGCTGCCCGGGTCGACCGTCTCGACCGGCGCGTACGCGGTCGACGCGATGTTGCCCGGATCCTGGGGGCCGAAGCCCGAGGGGCCCACGTCGAACGGGGTGCCCGGCACGTCGGCATTGTCGCCGTCTTTCGCCGTGACGCGGCCTGGCGAGATGGTGGTGTTCTTGGTGACCGCGCCCACGGCGATGACCTTGGGCGAGTTGCCGGGCAGGTTGCCGGTCTCCTCGCCGGGGCCCTCGTTGCCCTGGGCGAACACCATGGTCACGCCTGCATCGACGGCCGAC
>DASYMT010000236.1:0-7988 GCA_036008925.1 Acidimicrobiales bacterium
CCTACGACGTGTGGGCCGAGAAGTCGATGTACGGCCGTAAGTACATGGGCATCGTCCGCTCGGCCTTCCTGATCGACGAGCAGGGAAAGGTGGCCCACGCCTGGTACAAGGTCAGCCCCAAGGACACGGCGGGCAACCTGCTGAAGGCCCTGAACGCCGCCTCCTAGCCCGCCCGGCTGCGGCCCCGCCGGCCCCTTGCCGACCCCCGCCCTGAGGTGCAGACTGCGAGATGTGGCGGAGCGCGATCTGCTCTACGGGCGCAAGGCGTGGTTCGCCGACGACCGCACACCGGTGCGCCGCATGGGCGTGTCACCCCATCCCGAGGCGGGCGTGGTGGTCGTGAGCCTGTGGCAGGGCGAGACGTGCACAGCCACCTTCCGCCTTCCGATACACGACGCCCCCCGGCTGATCGGCACCCTGGCCAACGCGTTGGACGCGGTCCTGCCGACGACGCCGGCGCCACCACCGCCGACGCCACCGCACGGGTGGGCTCGACTCCGAGGAGCGGTGTACCGGCGGCCTGCGTCGGCCCCCACCGCCCGTCCTCTGGCGCGTCAAGTAGCGGGCGGCCCGTAGCGCTCGGCGTTGCGGGTCATCTCCCGCTCCCGCCAGGCCACGACCCCCGCCGCGACCGTCCCGAGCAGCATGAGCTTGCGGAGCCGGCGCAGGGGCCGGCGTTGCTTGGTGGCCATGCCGGGAGCGTAGCCGGCCGATCGGCCTCGGTATGCTCGACGGCCGAGGGCCCGAGTGGCGCAACCGGCTGACGCGGCGGACTCAAAATCCGTTGTCCGCAAGGACATGTGGGTTCGAATCCCACCTCGGGCACGCCCCACCTTCGACGACTGGAGGACATAGCGCGCCGATTCGGCGCGCTATGTCCTCCAGAGTGGTTCGAACAGGCGGGTCAGGCGTTGCCGGGGTCGACCGGCGTGGTCGAGGAGCCGGACGAGTCGGGTGCGGCCGGGGTGTCGGCGTGCTCCTGCGTCTCGCGCTCGGGGCTCTCCGTGGCCTCGTGGGCCGGGTCCTCGTTCGACCCGCCGGGCCCGAAGCCGTGGTGCCGCCCGCCGTCGAAGCCCTTGCCCGCGTCCTCGGCCGCCTCCCGCTCGGTCGTCTCGGCCGTCTCGTGGGCCGGGTCCTCGTTCCCCTTGAACGTGGGGTCGGCCGGCGCGGCCGGGGCGCCCGCCGTCGCGGTGGTGGTCGTCGTCTCGCCCGTCTGGGCGGTCGCCCCGCTGGGCCCGAACATCACGGCCCCAATGCCGGCCCCGATGAGCATTGCGCCGCCCATGGCGGCGGCGTACACGGATCTGCGCTGCGTTGTCATGCCGCAACGGTGCCCCCGCTGGCCGGCATGGCTCTGCGACCACCCTCAGAACTCCCGCAGAAGTTCCTGGGAGCGACCCGCCGGGCCGCCGGGCCGCCGGGGCCCGCGCCGCCTCAGCCCTGCCGCAGCTCCTGAAGGAACGGGTTGAACTGGCGCTCCCGCCCGACCGTGGTGGTCGGCCCGTGCCCGGGCAGCACCTGCACGGCGTCGTCCATGGGCAGGATCTTCTCGGCCATCGACGTCATCAGCTCCTCGAACGACCCGCCGGGCAGGTCGGTGCGCCCGATCGACCCCTGAAAGAGATGGTCGCCGCTGAACAACACCGGCGCCTCGCCCTCCACCTCCATGAGGAAGCACGTCGACCCCCGGGTGTGCCCGGGCGTGTGCAGGGCGGTGAACGTCATCCCGGCGCCCGACACCTGCTGCCCGTCCTCCAGCCCGTACAACAGCTCGGGCGGCCGCAGGTCCAAGCCCTCGGCCAAGAGGAACTGCCCGAACTGCCCGCTCGTCCCCACCGGGTCGAGGAGCATGTGGCGGTCGTTGTCGTGGATGTGGACGGGCATGTCCTCATGGCCCGAGTGCACGATCGAGCCCACCCCGCCGATGTGGTCGACGTGCCCGTGCGTGCTGAGCAGCGCCACCAGCCGCAGGCCGTGGTGCTCCAGCCGGCCGAGGATGGCCGACGGGTCGGGCGGGGCGTCGATCAGCACGCACTCGCCCCCCGGCCCCGACGGGGCCACGATCCAGGCGTTCGTCTCCGCCAGCCACAGGGGCAGCCCCTCGATCAGCACGGCCCGACGCTACCGCCCGCTACTGGCCGGCGTGGTTGTTGGTGCGCCCGCCCGCGTAGGCCCGCACGAACGCCTTGAGCGCCTCGACGTCGAGGCCCTGGCACACCACCTTGTGCCGCCACGCGGTGGCCACCACCGGGGCCGACAACGCCGGGTTGGGCGCCACCCGCACGTCGCCCCCGGCCTGCCGCTCCAGCCGACGCTGCTCCTCGGCCGACAAGCCGTGGTATTGCAGCAGCACGCCGCCCCCCTCCAGCACGCCGACCTGCGTCGGCTTGTCCAACGGCGTCGTTTGCACGCCAACGATCGTGTTCCCCACCGGCCGGTGGGGCCCGGACGTGGGCGGGTCGGTCGTGTACGACGGCTCGGGCCCGCCGGGGAGCACGTGCTGGAGCGAGCCGGGGTCGAGCGCCTCGGTCAGGGGCGCCCCGCACTTCCCGGTGGTGGTGGCGGTGGAGACCGACCCGCCGCTGTCGTCGACGCACGCGCCCAGCCCGAGCACCGCGAGCACCGTCAACAACGCGCCGACAAGCGGCAGCCGCCGCAGCCCGCGCAGGCGGTCTTGGAGCAGGGCGATGCCCATGACGGTCAACGCGCCCCCGATCAACAGCCGGACGTGGAACGGCTCGGACAAGAACAGCACCCCCACGGACACGGCCACGATGGGCACGAGGTACGTCACCAGCGAGGCGCGGGTGGCGCCCAGGTCGGCGATGGCCGCGTAGTTCAGCAGGTAGGCGAAGCCGGTGCCAAGCACGCCGAGCAGCACGACGGCCACCGCCCGGGTCGGGCTCAGGGAGAACCCCTTCTGCATGGTGGTGGCCAGTGCCGCGGGCAGGGCCAGCACCGTGCCCGTCACCAACTGGCCGCAGGTGGCGGTCAGCGGCGGGATGCCGGTGAGGTGGCGGCGGGCGTAGGCGAAGCCGAACCCGTAGAAGGACGAGGCGAGCACGGCCGCGCCGACGCCAGTCAGCGAGGAGCCGGCCAGGTCCCGCCCGCCCACGCCTGCGGCCACGGCCACCCCCACGAACCCCAGCATCAGGCCGCCGAGCTGCACCTTGCGCAGCCGCTCGCCCAGCGCCACCGCGGCCATGACGGCGGCGAACAGCGGCGTGGAGGCGTTGACGACGGACGTCAGGGCCGAGGTGATGTGCTCCTCGCCCCACGCCAGCAGGGTGAAGGGGATGGCGCTCGACGTGAGGCCCATGACCGCGAAGTGCCGCCACATCACCGGGTCCCGCGGCAGCGAGGCCCGACGCAGCCGCAGCACCACGAGCATCACCGCCATGCCCAAGGCGATGCGGGTGAAGGCGATCGTCGACGGGGTCATCCCTTCCAGGGCGACCTTGATGAACATGAAGGACCAGCCCCAGATGAAGGCCAGGAGGACGACGCGCCGCATACCTCGTGCAACCTACCGGCGGCCTCGCGTGTACCTGCACTATTAGACTGACCCGGCCATGTCGCCGTCGCGTGCAGAGCGCCGTTTGCTGGATGTGAACCGCCGGCTTCAGCGCGCCCGCGAGGAGCTGCAGGTGCTTGATGAGCAGATTGTCGCCTTTGCCGACGAGGCCGACGAGACGCGGGTGCGGGCCCTCGTCTCGGACTCGCCGCTGGCGGGCAAAGAACACCGAGAGGCGGAGCGGCACGCCGACGCCATGCGCCGCAGCCGGGCCGCCCTGGCGGCAAAGATCGTTGAGCTCGAGCGGGCCCAGGACGACCTTTTGGACCGCCTCGTGACCGAGTCCCGCTGACCCCCCAAGGAGCGACCCCCGTGGCCGTGCGCGTCGTCATCGCCGAGGACGAGGCCATCATCCGCCTCGATCTGAAGGAGACCCTCGAAGAGGAGGGCTACGAGGTCGTGGCCGAGACCAGTCGGGGCGACGAGGCCGTCGCCCTGGTGCGCGAGCACAGCCCCGACCTCGCCATCCTCGACATCAAGATGCCGGGCATGGACGGCCTGGCCGCGGCCCGCGAGATCACGTCCGAGCGACGGGCCGCGGTGCTGATCCTCACCGCCTTCAGCCAGCGCAACCTCATCGAGGAGGCCCGGGACGCGGGCGCACTGGCCTACCTGGTCAAGCCCTTCCAGAAGTCCGAGCTGGTGCCCGCCATCGAGGTCGCCCTCGGCCGCCACAAGGAGATGCAGGCCTTGGCCGACCAGGCCAAGAACCTGGAGGAGCTGCTCGAGAACCGCAAGTGGGTGGATCGGGCCAAGGGCATGCTCATGGACCGGTACTCCATGTCGGAGAACGACGCCTTCACGTTCATCCGCACCACGGCCATGCAGGAGCGCAAGACGATGCGGGAGGTCGCCCAGTCGATCCTCTCGGGGGAGCTGGTCCCGCCCTCCGAGCCGTGACCGTGACTTGACATCGAGAAGTTAGGCTTGCCTAACATCCGGCGTCATGTCACCCAAACACCTGGGGGCCGGCGCTTTGGCCCTGTCCACACTCGTCCTCGCCGCCTGCGGGAGCGGCGAGAACCGGCCCGGCGTCGGCGCCTCGTCGTCGGCCTCGCACGCGGGGGAGAGCACCACCACGACCGTCTTCGCAGCCTCGGCCGCCGACGTGAAGCTCGACCTCACCGCCCGGGAGTACGCATGGGGCGGGATGCCCCCGACGGTGACGGGCGGCAAGGCGTTCTTCACGGTGAAGAACGACGGTAAGGACGAGCACGAGTTCGAGCTGCTCGGGCCCGACGGCGAGCCCGCGGTCGAGACCCACGTGAAGCCGGGCAAGGCCGTCTCCGCGGCCGTCGCCCTGACGCCGGGCAAGTGGACGCTCACCTGCATGATCAAGGAGGGCAAGAAGACCCACGCCGACCTGGGCATGCAGACCGAGTTCACCGTCTCCTAGGCCCGTCGACCACGTGACGAGCGTCCTGCACCGGCACACGTCGGGCACCACCCGCAAGGCCGGGCCGCTGGAGGAGTGGGCGGCCCGGGCTTGGAACGTCCTCAACGAGGGCAAGCCGTTCACCTTGGTGTTCGGCGCGGGGGTGCTGCTGGTGACGGGCACGTCGGCGGCCGGGCTCCTGGCCTGTGTGCCGCTGGCCGTGGGGTGGTGGCGGCACGCCTTCCCCCTCCACCTGCGGGTGCTGCTGTGGCTGGTGGCGGCGGCCGTGGTGGGGGTGGCGGGGGGCGTGCCCCTCGGCGCCGGCATGGTCGCCCTGGGCCTGTACCTGCTGTTCACCGTGGTGCTGTGGGGGACCGTCTACTACCACCTGCGCATCGGCGCGCCGCTGACCAACTTCGTCCGCTTCTGGCGGCTGGTGCTGGAGAACCCCGACCCCACGTCGGGCAACCTGTTGGAGCAGGTGCCGAAGGTGGCGGCTCTGCTCGCAGTGGGGCACTCGGCCCGTCCGCGGCCCGTGCTCTGGCTGGCGGGGGTGAGCGCGTGGGCGGTGGGCTCCTTCGCCACTCGACGGCTGGTGACGTGGGTGCCGGGGTGGGCTACGGGGGACAGGGCCGTGGACCGAAGGCCCCGTGCCGCCGGGCCTGCCCTGTGCGGGCCGCCCAGCCGCAAGGTGCTGCTGCTGGTGATCGACGGCTGCCGGGTGGACCGGCTGGCCGAGGCGCACACGCCGTTCCTCGACCGGCTGGCGGCCGAGGGCCTGTCGTACCAGCGGTGCTCGACCGTGTACCCGGCCCGCACGGTGACGGGCTTTTCGTCCATGCTCACCGGCGCCCCGCCCGCGGTGCACGGGATGCGGTCGAACTTCGTGCCCCGGCTGGGCGTGCGGTGCGAGTCGGTGTTCGACGTGCTGCCCGACGCCCGCATGGTGGGCATCGCCCATCTGGTCGACGCCTTCGGGTCGCGCGTCTCGACGGTCACTGCGGTCATGCCCAACGACGAGATCGACGCCGCCTTGTGCAACCGGGCCCGCGAGGTGGTGGCGGCCGACGACCCCGACGTGCTGGTGGTGCAGACGCTCTCGGTCGACCAGACCGGGCACTTCCGGGGCTCGTACTACGACGAGTACCTGGCCCACATCGAGTCGACCGACAAAGAGCTGGAGTCGCTGGTCGGCTGGCTGGCCGAGCGGTGGGGCGGGCTCGAAGGGGTGACCATCGGCGTGCTGTCCGACCACGGGCAGGGGATCGGCATCGGCGGGCACGGGCACTGGACCGAGACGGAGCGGTGGGTGCCGTGCATCTGGTGGGGGGCGGGCGTGCCCGCCGGGCCGCGGCGCCACGAGGTGTCGATCCTCGACGTGGCCGCCACCGTGGCCCACCGGGCGGGCGTGCGGGCGCCGGAACGGTCGGTGGGGGCCTGTCTCTTGTGCCGGTCGGAGGCGGTGGCGGTCGACGGGCCGAAGGTCGTGGTGTTCCCGGTGCACGACGAGGCCTCCTCGCTGGCCCGGGTGCTGGCCCGCGTGCCCGAGGGCTACGAGGTCGTGGTGGTGGACGACGGGTCGACCGACGGCTCGGCCGCGGTGGCCGCTGCGCTGGGTGCGCACGTGGTGTCGCACGGCCGCAACCGGGGGCTGGGCGCGGCGGTGCGCACCGGCTTCGAGGAGGCCCGGGCCCGGGGGGCGTCCGCCGTGGCCTTCCTCGACGCCGACGGCGAGTACGACCCGGCCGAGCTGCCCGCCCTGCTCTCGCCCATCCTCGACGGACGGGCCGACTACGTGGTGGGCTCGCGCTTCGCCGGGTCGATCGAGTCGATGCGGCCGTGGCGGCGGGCGGGCAACGTGGGCCTCACCTGGCTCACTTCGCTGGTGGCCAGGCGGCGGCTCACCGACGCCCAGTCCGGCTTTCGGGCCTTGAGTGCCGACGCCCTGGCCCACGCCCGCATCGGCCACGACTACAACTACGCCCAAGTGCTCACGCTGGACCTGCTGCGCAAGGGGTTCCGCTACGCCGAGGTGCCGATCAGCTATTCGCGGCGCACCGAGGGCCGGTCGTTTGTGCGGTTGGGCCGCTACCTGGCCCACGTCCTGCCTGCCATGGCCAAGGCTGCCCGCATCCGCTAGTCAGGCCCTTGCCTGCCCGAAGCGAGTGCACGACCCGCTTGCTCTGGAAACGCCCCTCGCCTCAGCGTTTTCAGGCGGTGGCGACCAGGACGAACAACTGCGAAGCCAGTGCGGGCCCCAACGCGATGGTCCCGTCGTCCAGCGACAGCGTGAGCGTCCCGTCCGGGGCCCGGGAACGCACCTCGGCCGCCGCCCCCGGCACGAAACCGTGATTCGAGAGGTAGGCCAGCGAGTCGGCGTCGATCTCCACCTGCTCGGTCACCCGCTCCAGCCGCAGCCGGGACCCCGGCTCCAGCCCGCCCAGGGCCACCAGATCCTCCCGCAGCCCGCCCGCGCCGGGGATGGGGTTGCCGTGCGGGCACGTGGTCGGGTTGCCGAGCAGGGTGACCAGCCGCTCCTCCACCTCATCGGAGATCACGTGCTCCCAGCGGCACGCTTCCAGATGGGACTTGTGCCACGGCAGGCCGATCACGTCGGTCAGCAGCCGCTCGGCCAGCCGGTGCTTGCGCACGACGCTCTCGGCCCGGGCCCGCCCCTTGGGCGTCAGCGTCACTGCCCGGTTCTTCACCTGGAGGTACCCCTCGGCCTTGAGCCGCCTGATCATCTCGGACACAGACGGCGCCGAGTGGCCCAGCCGCTCGGCCAGCCGGGCCTGGATGACCTGGGTGCCCTCCTCCTCCAGCTCGTGGACGGCTTCGAGGTACTCCTCGAGGGGGGGGTGGAACCCGTCGGACATGTGCCGAAGCCTACTCGTTAGGCCCGCCTAACATCCGGTCCGCATGCCCCGCGCCGCCCGCCGAGCCGCCCTCGCCGCCTTCCTCGTGGTCCTGGCCGCGGGCCAACTGGCGGTCGGCATGCGGGCCTCTCGCACCGCGTCGGTCACCGGCGACGAGCCCTTC
>DASYMT010000237.1:0-6392 GCA_036008925.1 Acidimicrobiales bacterium
CCTGCTCGACCCGGAACTGGTTGCTCATGGGCTTCTGGAGCCGGGCCGTGGCCCGCCAGTTGACCTGACGGATGTCGTCGTCCGGCTGGTAGTCCCGCACCGACTCGAACTCGGTGCCCAGCCCCAGCGGCCCCCGCATCCGCATGCCCGCGTCGCTCAGCCGGCCTTGGCGCACGGCCACGGCCAGCCGCCGGGCCTGGTGCATGTCGGGGTACACCACCACCTCGGCGGGCTCGCCCGCCCGGCCCCAGTCCCACCGCCCAAGCCCCAGCGGCCCGACCCGCCGGAGCGCGGGCGGGGGCAGCGTGTGCCGGCCCCGCCGGGTGGCGGTGATGCGGCCCTCGGGCAGGGACACGACCAAGTCCGGGGCGGCGGGCTGGCGCAGCAAGGAGTCGCCCGCGCCCTCCTCGCCCGGGGCGGCCCGCAGCACCAACGAGGCGGGCACGCCGCGCGACAGGATCGACGGCACGACCCGCTCCACCTCCACGGCCCGTCGGACCGACCGGGCGTCGACCACCACCGCGGTGGCCAGGGCCAGCGCGGCCAGCGCCACCAAGGGGAGGGGCACCAGCAGCGCGACCAGGGCCAAGGCCACGAAGGCCAGCGCGGCCCGGCGGGTGGGGCTCACCGGCTCAACCGCTCATCGGGGGACGGGCACGGCGGCGATGGCCGTGCGCACTGCGTCGTCGGGCCGGTAGTGCTCCAGCTCGGCCTCGGGGCGCAGGATGATGCGGTGGCGCAGGACGGCCGGCGCCATGCCCACCACGTCGTCCGGGGTGACGAAGTCCCGGCCTGCCAGCCGGGCTGCGGCCTTCGACGCGGCCAGCAGGTGCACGGCGGCCCGGGGACTGGCGCCCACCGACACGCTGGGCAGGTCCCGGGTGCGGCGCACGACGGTGGCGACATAGGCGGCCACCTCGTCGCTGACCGTCGTGTCGTCGGCCTCCCGCCTGGCCTCGCGCAGGTCACGGGCGCCCGCCACCGCGGCCACGTCGTCCAGCGTCACCGGGTCCACGCCCCGATGGGTGAGGTGGAGCATGGCCACCTCGTCCTCGGCCGACGGGTAGCCGATCTCCAGCTTGAGCAGGAACCGGTCGAGCTGGGCCTCGGGCAGGGGATAGGTGCCCTCGTACTCGATGGGGTTCTGGGTGGCGACCACGAGGAAGGGGTCGGGCAGGGCGCGGGGCTCGCCCTCCACCGACACCTGCCGCTCCTGCATGGCCTCCAGCAGCGCGGCCTGGGTCTTAGGCGGGGTGCGGTTCACCTCGTCGGCCAAGAGCACGTTGGTGAAGACGGGGCCGGGGCGGAAGGCCAGCTCGCCCCGCTGCAAGGTGAGGGTGCCGGTCAGGTCGGACGGGAGCATGTCGGGCGTGAACTGGGCCCGCCGGAACTCCACGCCGAGGGACCGGGCCACCGCGTTGGCCAGCAGGGTCTTGGCCACGCCGGGCACGCCTTCGAGCAGGACGTGGCCGCCCACCGCGAAGGCGGCCAGCAGCGCGTCGAGCGCCTCCTCCTGGCCGACCACCACCTTGGCCACCTCGGCTCCCACCGCGTCGCGCAGGTCGCGCAGCGACAGGGCACTGCGCCGACTTCGACTCGCCATCACATTCCTCCCAGTCGGGCCATGGCCCGGCCCACTGCCAAAGCCTGTTCGTCTCCGGTCACCGCGCCGAACAGCGCGGCCACTTCGTCGGGGGCCAGCCCCACTTCCACGGCCGCCCGGCGCAACTGCTCGTCGGTGGCGTCGGGGGCCAGCGCGGCCCGCCGCCGCAGCCGCTCCCGGGCCGCGGCCCGCAAGGGGGCCATGGCCGCGTCGGGCTGCTTGGCCTTGACCAAGGTGGCGGCCAGCGCGTCGACGTAGGCCCGACGGGCCGGGGGCAGCTCGCGCCCCTCGTCCTCGGGCGGCCCGAAGCGCCGGCCCGCCGACCACATGGCCAACAGGGTGGCGATGCCGCCCGCGGCCAGCGCCCACTTCCAGCGGGTGGGCAGGGCGCCCAGGCCGGTGCCGTCGCCGCCCCGCCGGCCCGCCTCGGCAAAGACGACCGGCCGCTCGACCGGCCCGGCCAGGGCCAGCCCGAAGGCGGCGTTGTCGGCCGCGGCCAGAGTCTGGTTCTGCAACGGCAGCGCGTCGGCCAGCACCATGACCCGGCCTTGGCCGACCACTGCCGCCGCCGCGAGCGTGCGGTCGCCTTGGCCCAGGAAGGGGAGGGCGGGCCCGGTGTCGGCGATGGTGGGCGAGTCGGTGAGCACGTGCTCGACGCCCGACGTCTCAGGCACGGGCACGAAGGGCACGGCCGTCTGCACGCCCTGCGGCTGCCAGGTCAGCCGGCTGTCGACCACGGCCCGCGCCGCGCCGCTGGTGGCTCGACCCGCCAGCACCAGCCGCCCGCCTGCCCGCACGAACTCCTCGGCCGCGGCCGTCTCGGCGCCGCCCAGGTCGAGGTCGGCCACCACCAGCGTGGCGTCGGGCGACAGGCCGGTGTGGTCGAGGGCCCGCCGGGCCCGCGTCACCCGGTGCCCGGCCTGGGCCAGCAGGTCGGCGTAGGCGCCCAGTCCGGCCGCCTTGGTGGAGTACGACGAGGACGTGCGCCCGCCGCTGCCGCCCCCGCCCAGGGGGGCGACCAGGGTGGTGAGCAGCTCCCAGACCACCAGGGCGGCCAGCGCGCCGAGCCCGATGCGGGCCCGCAGGCTGACGGCCTTCACCGGCGGGCCTCTTCCAGCACTCGGGGCCAGTCGGCCTTGGCCCGGGAGAGGTCGTCGGGGCCGGGCGGGCGGCCGCCGTACACCACTTCGTCGAACGTCCCCGCCAGCCTTGGGAAGGTTGATGAACGAATGGCCCGGACGAGTTCGTTGGTGGTGAGGGAGGGCTTGTAGTCGAGGGCTCCGGCCCGGTCGAGGCGGATGAGCCCGGCCAGGAAGCGCAGCCGCAGCGCCCGCTCCAGCTCGCCCCGGGCCTCGGCCTGGTCGGCCTGGGCATCGAGGTCCTTGGGGTCGAGGCGCTGCATGGCCGCCGCCTGCCCGCCGCGGGCCACCCCCGCCCGCAGCCGGCGGCGGGACAGGCGTACCGCGGCCAGGGCGGCGAGGGCCACCACGAGCAGCCCGACCAGGCCCATGAGGAAGGCGTTGCGGTAGACGGCCAGGAGCAGCCGTCCCACCGGGGCCAGGAACCGGCCGAGGGGGCGCAGCACCGGCTCCAGCCACCGGCCCAACTGGTGGATGGCGCCTTGGAGGGGCCGAGGCGGCTTGCGGGGCTGGTAGCGGCGGCCCGCCAGGATGTGCTCGGCCGCCTGGCGCGAGGCCTGTCCTTCCACCACCGGGGCGCCGCTCGGGCCCGCGTCCAGGGCGTCGAGCCTGCGGGCCAGGTCGTCGCCCGATGCGCCGGCCAGGGCCGCTTGGAAGTCGACCGGCCTGCCGTCCACGTCCTTGACCTGCATGAGCCGGGTCAGCGCGGCCGGGTCGGACCTGGCCTGGCCGACGAGGCCCTGCACCTCGGACGCCGACTCGGCCTGGGCCGGCACAGTCGACAGGACGAGGGCGCCAAGGCTGACGGTGCCCCAGACGACGGTGCCCCAGACGACGGCCCGGCTAGCCACCCTGCGGCTTCCACCCCGGCGGCGGCGGCCAGAACGGCGGCTGCTCGTCGCCCGGGCCGAGGGCGGGCACGTCGGCCGCCCAGGCCAGCGCCTCGGGCGTCGGGTCCACCCCCAGGGTGCGGGCCAGCAGCTCGAGGTCGAAGCCCTCCTTGCGCACCCGCAGGTCGAAGTAGACGATGCCGTTCACCGCGGCCGAGAAGGGGGTGACCAGCACGGCCGATGCGATGGCCGCGATGGCGGTGGCGACGGCGATCAAAAGCTCGCTGTCGGTGCTCGCCAGGACGCCGACGAGGATGCCCTGAAAGGCGCCGCCCACGATGCTGGCCAGGAGGAGGGCGATGGCCACGCAGGCGAAGACGGGCCACCACCGCCCTTTCACCAGTTGGCGCGACCGGCGGGTGGCGTGGCGGCCCCGCTTGTCCTCGAGCAGCAGCACGGGCACGGCGACGGCCCAGGCGAAGTAGAGGTAGACGCCGGGCACGACGCACGCCAGGAAGCCGAAGAACGCGAGCAGGCCGATGCGCAGGGTGAGCCAGATCAGCGACGGCAGCCTGCTGGTGGCGAAGCGCAGCGAGGCCCGCCAGTCCTCCTCCTCGCCTAGGTAGGCGTTGCTCACCACCTTGAGCGACGTGGCCGTGGCCAACTGCGAGGCGATGAGCCCGATCATGGCGATGATGAGGAGGGCGGCGACGGTGCCGATGAGCGCGGCGGCGTCGATGTCGGTGGTCCGGGTCGTGTCGCCGAAGGGGTCGGTCGTGGTGGCGGACATGTTGATCGACGTGGGCAGCGACAGGCGCACGACGGCGGTCAGGAGCTGCACCGGCGCCACCACCACGAACACCGCCTTCATCAAGGTCTTGTACCGGGAGCGGTAGATCTTGATGGCGGCATCGAGGATCTCGCCGATCCCCAGGGGCCGCAGGCGAGGGGCATCCACGGCCGGTCACGTTACCCATGTGCGCCTAGTGTTCGGCGCCATGGAGATCTCCCTCACCGTCAACGGCGAGCGGCGCACCCATGAGGTGGAGCCCCGCCTGTTGCTGGTGCACTACCTGCGCACGGTGTTGGGGCTCACGGGCACCAACGTGGGTTGCGACACGTCGTCGTGCGGGGCGTGCACGGTGCTGATCGACGGCGAGTCGGTGAAGTCGTGCACGGTGCTGGCCGTGCAGGCCGACGGGCTGGACGTGACCACCATCGAGGGGCTGGCGCCCGGCGGCGTCGACCAGATGCACCCGGTGCAGCAGGCGTTCCGCGAGCACCACGGGCTCCAGTGCGGGTACTGCACGCCGGGGATGGTGCTGGCCGCGGTGTCGCTGCTGGCCGAGAACCCTTCGCCCACCGAGGACGACGTGCGCCACGGGCTGGAAGGCAACCTGTGCCGCTGCACCGGCTACCACAACATCGTGAAGGCGGTGCTGGCCGCCTCGGGCCAGCGGGTGGCGCCGTGATCCCGGCTTCGTTTGCGTACGAACGGGCGGACTCGGTGGAGGGGGCGCTGGCCCTGCTGGCCGAGCACGGCGACGAGGCCAAGCTGCTGGCGGGCGGCCACTCCCTGCTGCCGCTGATGAAGCTGCGGCTGGCCACGCCCTCGGTGCTGGTCGACGTGGGCAGGCTGGACGGGCTGTCGTATGTGGTCGACGGCGGCTCCGAGCTGCGGATCGGCGCGTTGACCCGGCACCACCTGCTGGAGACCGACCCGCTGCTCCGGGCGTCGTGCCCCTTGTTGGCGTATGCCGCGTCGCAGGTGGGCGATCCGCAGGTGCGGCATCGGGGGACGCTGGGCGGCACGCTGGCCCACGGCGACCCCGCCTCCGACCTGCCCGCGGTGGTGCTGGCCCTGGGCGGCACGCTGGTGGTGCGCGGGCCTGGCGGCGAGCGGGAGGTGGCTGCGGCCGACTTCTTCACCGGCTTCTTGGAGACGGCGCTGTCGCCCGACGAGATGCTGGTCGAGGTGCGCCTGCCCAAGACCGGCGACGCGGGATGGTCGTTCCAGAAGTTCAACCGGCGGGCCCAGGACTGGGCCATCGTCGGGGTCGCCTATGCCCGGGGGTTCGGCGTGGGCCTTGTCAACATGGGATCGGTGCCGCTGCGGGCCACGGCGGTGGAGGCGGCGCTGGCGTCGGGCGCCTCGGCTGGTGACGCGGCGGCGGTCGCGGCGGACGGGACGGAGCCGCCCGCCGACCTGAGCGCGTCGGTGGAGTTCCGGCGCCACCTGGCCCAGGTCCTCGTGCGGCGGGCGTTGCAGGAAGCGGGCGTTTGAGCCTGACGGTGGCCGACGTGGCCGAGGTGCAGTCGGCGCTGGCCGCCCACGACTACCTGGCCGACGAGGGGCTGGCCACCGTGGTGTTCCTCGCCTTGCGGTTGCGCAGGCCGCTGCTGTTGGAAGGCGAGGCGGGCGTGGGCAAGACCGAGGTGGCCAAGGTGCTGGCCCGGTGGACGGGCGGCGAGCTGGTCCGGCTCCAGTGCTACGAGGGCATCGACGTCAGCCAGGCCGTCTACGAGTGGGACTACTCGCGCCAGTTGCTCCACCTGCGGGCCGCGGCCGACCCGGCCGCAGCCGAGGACGAGCTGTACTCCGAGCGGTTCCTGGTGCGCCGGCCGCTGCTGCGGGCCCTGTCGGCGGGCGAGGGCGCCGTCCCACCCGTGCTTCTGATCGACGAGGTGGACCGGGCCGACGACGAGTTCGAGGCCTTCCTGCTGGAGATCCTGTCCGACTATGCCGTGACGGTGCCGGAGTTGGGGACGTTCCGCGCCTCTGTGCCGCCGGTCGTGGTGATCACCTCGAACCGGACCCGC
>DASYMT010000238.1:0-3971 GCA_036008925.1 Acidimicrobiales bacterium
GTCGGGGACGGGCCCGGTGGCGCCGGGGACGGGCGGCGTCTCGACCGACGCGTGGGACGCGGCGGCCGCGTCGGCCTGCTGCTGCTGGAGGTCCTCGGTGGTGGTGGCCATCGCTAGACCCGGTTTCCTGCGCCCATGTCCTGGAACAGCGCGCTGGCCAGGTCCTGGTCGGGATGGACGCCGACCACCTGGCAGCCGAGGGCGGCGGCCGCGGCCACCGTGTCGGTGTTCTCCTCTTCCCACAGGAGGGCCACGACGAGGATCGACACGCCGGTGCGCAACAGGAGCTTGAGCTGCGCCGCGTCCTCCGGGTTGAGCCGGGGGGTGATGAGGATGTTGTGGGCGTCGCGCTGGCCCGACGACAGCAGCCGCATGATGGCCTTGCCCAGCGGCTCCCGGTCGAGCTCGACGCGCGCCAGCGAGTCGAGCATGAGGAGCTGGGAGGCGGGGCCGCGCAGCGGGCGGGTGAGCGGCCCGCCGTTGGTCATGACCTTGATCTCGTAGCCCTCGCGCAGGTGGCGCACGGCCAGCGAGGCGGCGGCCCGCACGCCGGTCTCGAACGACTCCGACAACCCCTCGCCGTCGCGGCTGTGCGCGCCGCGGTTGGTGTCGAGGATGATCGTGATCTTGTCGGTGATGCCCTGCTCGGCCTCGCGCACCATGACCTTGCCGGTGCGGGCCGAGGCCCGCCACACGATGCGGCGCAGGTCGTCGCCGGGCACGTACTCGCGCATGCCGTAGAACTCCAGGCCCGACGGCCACGGCTTCGACACCGGGGGCCGGATGGGCGGGTCCTCGAACTGGCGGGTGAGGGGCCGGTCGGAGACCAGCTCCACGCGCGGGTGTACGAGCAGCTCGAACGGCTCGGCCACCACCGTCTCGCGCTGCGACAGGCCGAGGGGGTCGCCCGCCACGGCCACGAGGGGCCCGACCTGGTACACGCCCCGCCGGGCGGCCCGCAGCGTGTAGTAGTGCGACACCGTGCTGCCCGACGACAGGGTGGTGATGGGCACGCGCACGGGCTTGCCCAGCCGCTCGGGCAGGCGCTCCTCCAGCACGAAGGTCGACATGCGGCGCTTGGCCGTGAGCTTGAGCTCCACGTCCAGGCGGTCGCCCTCCTGCACACGCGGGAACAGGCCTGCCCGCTCCCCTTCCAGCTTCAGCTTGCGGGGGGCGATCACCATGCTGACCACCAGCAGGAGGATGGCCCCGTAGGAGAAGAGGAACATGGCCGTGCCCGCCACCACGTAGGCGAGGACCCACAGCAGGACGGCGCCGATGACCGCGATCTGCCCGGAGCGGGTGATGCCGAGCTTGCGCTCCCACTCCTGGACGCGCCGACGGACGGCCTTGGGCCCCAGCGCGTCGCTGAGTGCGTCTAGACGCTCGCGGAGACGGCGCCGGGAGTCGCCCGGACGCCTGTTCCCCGCTTGCGCCGCCGTGGGCCGGCCAGGACCCCGCAAGCTGCGTCGGGCCACTAGCCGGCCTCGACCGCCTGACGCTCGCGACCCCGGCTCATCATGGGCGTCTTGACCTGGTTGGTGATGCGATCGAGCACGCCGTCGATGGACTCGCCCCGCAGCATGGCGTCGGGGTTGAGGATCACGCGGTGGCCCAGCACGGGCAGCAGCACGGCCCGCACGTCGTCGGGGTACACGTCGGTGCGGCCGTCGGAGGCGGCCAGCACCCGCGAGGCCCGCAGCAGGGCGATCGAGGCGCGGGGGCTGCCGCCTGCGGCCACGGCCGGGTCGGCCCGGGTGGCGTGCACCAGGTCGACGATGTACATGCCGACCTCTTCGGCCACCTTGACCGTCGATGCGTAGTTGATCATGGCGTTGACCGTCTCGGGGCCGATGACCGGCTTGATGCCCTCGATGGACAGCTTGACCGAGTTGTCGAACATGACCTGGAACTCGTAGTCCCGGCTCATGTAGCCCATGGAGAGCTTGAAGAGGAAGCGGTCGAGCTGGGCCTCGGGCAGAGGGAAGGTGCCCGCCTGCTCCACCGGGTTCTGGGTGGCGAGCACGAGGAAGGGGCGGGGCAGGTCGTAGGTAGTGCCGTCCACGCTGACCCGGCGCTCGGCCATGGCCTCGAGCAGGGCCGACTGCGTCTTGGGCGTGGCCCGGTTGATCTCGTCGGCCAGGAGCACGTTGCAGAAGATGGGGCCGGGGCGGAAGTCGAAGGCCCCCCGCTTCTGGTCGAGGATGGACGAACCGGTGATATCGCCCGGGAGCATGTCCGGCGTGCACTGCACCCGGTTGTTCTCGGCGTTCATCGACTCGGCCAAGGCCCGGGCCAGCATCGACTTGCCGGTGCCGGGCAGGTCCTCGAACAGGACGTGGCCCTCGCACAGCATGGCGACCAGCGCCAGGCGGACCACGTCACTCTTGCCGCGGATCACCGTCTCGACGTTGTCGACGACCTCGTCGAAGTTGCGCTTGAAGGTGCTCGCCGTGATGCCCGTGCCGTTGTCCCTCGTCGACGCGACTCGGGAACGGCGGGCAGTGCTGATCGCCATGGGGTGACAACCGTCCTTTATAGGAAGGGCCTTTGGGGGAAGGCTTGCGATGGGGCCGCGTCACGCTGCACGCCCCGCCGCGTCTGTTTGGATTCGCCGGTCGGGCCGAAGGTCCCTGCATGGGGGGTGCGCAGAGTGTGTTAACAACGTCACTCGCGGCGCTGACAAGGAATTCGGCCCGACCATGTCGTACCAGAAACCACAGGTACCGTGCCCGCGGCGCTGGCCCGCGCGCGGGAGGAGAGAATGACGTCTGCTTCTGAAGTCGTAACAACAACCGGCGGAACACGGCCCGACTGGGCCCGCAAGTACCCCCCACTGCTGGCCATCTTCGTGGCCTTGGCCATCGTGCTGGCCGTGCTTCCGTCGGCGTTGAACCTGCCCCAGTCCAACCCCACCCAGACCCTCGAGTACGCGCCGGTCCCGCCCGACGACCAGAGCAACGACGCCGTGCAGGGCAACTTGGGCGCACTGGGCATGGGTTCGAGCTCGGGCATCAACGGCGGCGGCGCGGCAGGCGGCCAGGGCGCGGGCGGCGGCCCCTTGGACATCCCGCCGCCTCCGGCTGTCGTCGAGCCTGGGCAGCAGTGCGTGGGCAAGCCGCCCCGCCAGACGGTCGACCCCCTCTCGCCCCCGTGCGTTGTCGGCTTCGACGGCGACAACTTCGGCGCCACCTACCAGGGCGTGACCGACAAGGAGATCCGCCTCCTCATCTACCTGGACGGCGGCATCAACTACATCTCGTCCAGCGACCCCAGCAAGCGGATCTCGCCCCAGGACAAGTACTACGACCTGTTCAAGACGTACGCCACCGACGACAGCGAGCACCCGCAGCACTTCCTGGTCGACGGCCTCAGGGTCTGGCAGAAGTACTTCAACGAGCGGTTCCAGCGCTACAAGCGCAACGTCCACTTCTTCGTGTACTTCAGCGACCGGGGCAACGGCGCCACGTCGGACCTGCGCCGCCAGAACGCAGCGGACAACTTCGCCAAGGTCAACCCCTTCGCGGTGATCTCCTTCGCCACCGAGGGCTTCGAGGACGCCTACCTCCAGGCCATGGCCCGCAAGGGCGTGCTCAACTTCGGGTCGTTCGGCCTGCGCCCGGCGTCGTTCTTCCAGCAGTTCCCCAAGCTCATCTGGAGCTACCTGCCCTCGGTGGAGCAGCAGACGGACTCGTTCGTCAACTACGTGTGCAGGAAGGTCGCCTACCCGGGGGCGACGGCCACCATGGCGGGCGCCGACCTGAAGGACAAGCCGCGCACGTTCGGCATCCTGCACACCACCGACGAGAAGCAACAAGGCCTGATCCTGGCGGCCAACATCGTGAAGGACAGGCTGAAGAAGGAGTGCAACGTCGACTTCGCGGGCGAGGCCACCTACCCGGCCTGCTGCCTGGCCCAGGACAACGGCGAGGTGCCCGACTATGCCGGGCGGTCCATGGCCGAGTTCCGGG
>DASYMT010000239.1:0-2384 GCA_036008925.1 Acidimicrobiales bacterium
GGCCCGCTGCCGGGCCCGGTCGAGCAGCGCCTCGACGTAGTCGGCCGCGGTCACGATGCAGCCCCGGCGGGCAGCGGCGAGCGAGGCGTTCCCGTTGCCTGCGGCCACGTCGAGGACCCGCCAGCCCGCAGCCAGGTCGACGGCCTCGCACAACCGCTCCCCCACGATCTGGAGGGTGGTGCCGATCACGGCGTAGTCGCCGCTGGCCCACGTCGCCTGCTGTCGAGCCTTGACCGCTTCGAGGTCGACGCCTACGAGGGTCATCGCCCGGCCTCCCCTCGCTGGATACGGCGGCCGGCGAAGGCCACAACCCGCTCGAGCGGCGTCGAGTCGGCGGGCGCCTCGGTCTCGGCCGCGAAGGTGTCGCCATCGCGCATCTCCGGCTGGAGCAGCCCACGGGCAAAGGCGTCGACCTCGGCCACCATCGCCTCGTCCGGCGCATACGCCTGGCCCGTGGCCGTGGCCAGGTCGAAGCCGTGCACCAGGCCGTCGAAGGCCACGTAGCGGGCGAACACCGAGCCTGGCACCTCACCGAAGGGGGAGGCGATGGTGCGGGCCTGGGCGTCGGGGGCGTGGACCGCGTCGAGCAGGTCGGCCATGGCGTGATGGAACCGCTCCTGCGGCGTGCGATCGCCGGAAGACCCGGCCCCGGCAGACGCGGGCTCGGCAGACGCGGGCTCACCGCGGAAGGCCGGGGCGAAGGCGGTGGCGCCGCCGATCATGTGCTCGAGCACGCCCGCCACGTTGAAGTTGGCGCACGGCGTGGCCTGGCCGAGCTGCTCCGGGGTGATCCGCCGCACCAGCGCCTGGAGCGTGGGAACGATCTCATCGAGCTGCTGGACACCGTCCATGGGGCCTCTCCGTTCGTTGGTCCGCAATTCTCGCGTCGCCGCCGCCACCGCTTCACGGTCGCGGCCGAGCTCCAAGAGCAGCTCGCTGGTCGACCGGGCGTCGGCGGGCGTGCGGGCATCGGTCATGCGGCCATCGTGCACCCGCCGCCGGGCGCCCGCATCGGCCGGACCTGCCAACGTCCGACGCCGCCGATGGCGTGTTCTGCCCATGGGCGCGCCAAACAGCTCCGGCGAATGGCCGAAGCGGCCGATGCGCAGCAGCCGGGCCGACCGGACAATGCGGGCATGGCTCGGGGGTGTCCCGGGGGCGGACAAGGAGGAGTGCGGTGCGATACGGCTTGCAGGACATCCCGCTGGAGATGGCAGTGGGCGAGATCGAGACCCGGGCGTTCGAATGCGGGGACATCCTCGCCCGGTACGTCGTGCTGCCCGCGGGCGCCGACTTCACCCCGCTGTTCGTCGGGCTGCCCGGCGACATGTGCCAGAGCGGCCACTGGGGCTACGTGCTGCGGGGCTCGATCAACCTCCGCTATGCGGACGGCACCCAGGAGACGAACAAGGCGGGCGACGTGTACTACTGGCCGGGCGGGCACACCGGCTGGACCGACGAGGGCGTGGCCTTCATCGAGTTCAGCCCGACGGCCGAGATCGCCCCGGTCCTCGACCACCTTGCCAAGCAGCTCGCCGGCTGAACCCCGGCCCGCTGTACCGTGGCCCGCCGTCCAGAGCGAGGCCGTGGAACACATGAACGACAACGCAACGGCGGCGGCAGCCGCCCCGCTCGAGAAGGCCCGGGCCGCGCTCGACAGGTGGGCGTGGTCCGAGGCCCTCGACCTTGCCCGCTCGGTCGACCCGGGCGCCGGGTTGGCCGAGACCGACCGCCTAGACGTGGTGGCCGAGGCCGCGTGGTGGCTCGGGCGACTGGACGACTGCATCGAGGCGCGCGAGCAGGCGTATGCGCTGTACGAGGCGGCGGGCGAGATGGTCCGGGCGGGCCAGTGCGCGGTGTGGCTCTACGAGCACCACCAGATGAAGGCGAGGGCGGCCATCGGCGGCGCGTGGCTGCGCCGGGCCCGTCGGGCGCTGGAGGACAACGCCGAGTCTGTGGAGTTCGGCGCCCTCCTCCTCCGTGAGGCCGAGGCCGCGCACGGGTCTGGCGACCTCGCCCGGGCGGCCGAGCTGGCGGGCGACGCGCTGGCCCTGGGCCGGAAGACGGCGTCCGCCGACCTCGAGGCCGAGGCCCTCCAGACCATGGGCCGCGTCCTCATCGACGGGGGCAGGCCGGCCGACGGGCTCGGGCACCTCGACGAGGCCATGCTCTCCGCCGTCGAGGGCCGCCTTCGCCCCTACACGACCGGCAAGGTGTACTGCAGCCTCATCAGCGCGTGCGAGGCCCTGGGCGACGTGCGCCGGGCGGCCGAGTGGACCGAGGCCACCCTCCGCTGGTCCGAGCACCACCCGCTGGCCATGTGGCCGGGCATCTGCCGGGTGCACCGGGCGACCGTGCTCCAACTCCGAGGCGACTGGGAGGCG